>CACYEW010000250.1 GCA_902773455.1 uncultured Ruminococcus sp. | reverse complement strand
GTCGTTTTTGTGCATATCCGCAAGCGCGAAAAGATCGTCTTCCGGCTTGACGCCTTCTTCTCCGGCGATCAGGATCGCCATTTCGGGCCATCTGTCGTATATCTCTTTGATATCGGCGGCCGAAGAAAGTCCCGCCGCCGCGGCGTACCGTTCGGGCTGTCTCATCGCGGCTTTGAGCGCGCCGTAACCGCCCATCGAAAGCCCGGCGATGAACGTATCTTCACGTCTGTCGGATATTCTGAAAAACTCCTTTATCCTGAAAGGCAGCTCGTACGTCAGAAACTTATAATACGCTCCGCCGTATTTCATATCCGTGTAAAAGCTTCTGTGTCCGTTCGGCATAACGACGCATATACCGTATTTGTCGGCATAGCGTTCGACGCTCGTTCTGCGAAGCCATATCGTGTTGTCGTCGGAAAGACCGTGAAGCAGATAAAGCGTCTTATACCCGCCTATCTCCTCGGGTCTGCAGCCTGCCGGCTTCTGCGGTATTATCACGGTCGCCTGCGTCTGTATCCCGAGCGTTTCCGAGTAAAAATCAAGTTCGATCAGCGCCATTATATACTCTCCTTACTTTATGGGTTCAAAATCCGCGGCGCCGTGCTTGCAGAGCGGGCAGACGAAATCCTCGGGCAGCTCGTCTCCTTCGTATACGTAGCCGCATACCTTGCACACGAAGCCTTTTTTGCCCTCGGTCGCCGGCTTCGGCTTGACGTTGTTCTGATAGTAGGTATACGTCATCGTCTCGCTCTTCGAGATGACTCTCGCTTCCGTTACGCTGCAGATGAACATGCCGTGCGTATCGAGATCGATATACTGCTCGACCTGAAGCGACATGAACGAATTGATATACTGCGGTAAAAATACGAGTCCGTTATCGGAGCGGAGCGGCTCGATGCCTTCGAATTTATCGACGTTCCTGCCGCTTCTGAAGCCGAAGCATTCGAATACGGAGAACGGAGCCTCGACCGAAAGGCAGTTGACGTTCATCTTGCCGGTCTGCTTTATTACGTGGTGCGAATAGTTCTGTTTGTTTATCGTTACGGCGATGCGGTTCGGCGTGTTCGTCACCTGAGAAACGGTGTTGACTATGAGGCCGTTATCCTTCTTGCCGTCGTTTGACGTGACGACGTAGAGTCCGTAGCCGATGTTGAACAGAGCCGTGAGATCCTGTTTGTTTGCGGTCTCGCTTCTCTGCGCCTTATAATCGAAGCAGAGTTCGTCCGAGAGCGCCTCTATCTGCTGTTTGTTTTCTTCGTTCATCGCAGATTTTATCCTCACGGTCGTTTCGGTGAATTTGATATTCGGCTGATTTTCGAGCATTTTCGTCATCGTTTTTGCGGCAAGCGGAGCCCACGAACCGTTTTCGATCAGACCGACGGTGCGGTTTTTATATCCGCGCTCGGTAAGATGCTCGATGAACGTACGCATAAACGGGAAAATGTCGGCGTTGTACGTCGTAGTCGCGAGCACGAGCTTCGAATATCTGAACGCATCTTCGACCGCCTCCGCCATATCTTCTCTTGCAAGGTCCGTTACCGCGACCTTCGGGCAGCCCTTTTCTTTGAGCTTATCGGCAAGCAGCAGCGCCGCTTTTTTCGTATTGCCGTAAACGGACGTATAAGCCACGAAAACGCCGTCGGTCTCCGGCAGATAAGAAGACCACGTGTTATACTGCTTCAGCACGTGAGGTATCGTATCGGTAAGGACCGGGCCGTGAAGCGGACAGATCGTCTTCACGTCGAGCGCCGCGGCTTTCTTCAGAACGCCCTGGACCTGGGCGCCGTATTTGCCGACGATGCCGAAATAGTATCTTCTCGCCTCGCAATCCCATTCGTCCTCTATATCGTTCGCGCCGAATTTTCCGAAAGCGTCGGCGGAGAAAAGCACCTTGTCAGCCTCGTCGTAGGTCATGATCACCTCTGGCCAGTGTACCATCGGCGCGGTCACGAAATGAAGGACGTGTCTGCCGAGCCAGAGTATACTCCCCTCTCCGACCTCTATCCTTCTGTTTTCGAAATCGTCGCCGAAGAAATTTTTCATCATCGGGAAAGCCTTGGCGGAAGCCACGATCTCCGCTTCGCCGTAAAGCTTCATGAAGTTCATTACGTTCGCCGAGTGGTCCGGCTCCATATGCTGGACTATGAGATAATCAGGCTTCCGATCGCCCAGAACGCTCTGTATGTTGTCGAGCCATTCGTGAGTGAATCTCGCGTCCACCGTATCGAACACGGCGATCTTCTCGTCGATTATAACGTAAGAGTTGTACGCCATTCCCTTTTCGACGACGTACTGACCTTCGAACAGGTCGATCTGATGATCGTTAACTCCGACGTACTTTATAGTGTCCGTAATTTTCATATCGTTCTCCTTTATTTATAATTACGGTACGATTATATCATACTCGCGCGGCGTTGTCAATATAAAGTTGGAAACACGGATCAGACAGGCGTAAAACTCCGCTGCAGAGCGTCGCCTTGCCCCGGCGCAAACCGGATTTCACACGGCTCACAATTTGCGCGAAGCGCACGCGGCGGGCGTCCCCCCACCGCCCCGCCGCGGAATAATGTTTGTGCGAAAGTCGTTAAACATGTTCACTATTCAATTTTACCTCTTACCTCGCGCCGGCCTGCCGCGCCCCAAAGGAAGTGCAACGACTTTGGGAGG
>CACYEW010000249.1 GCA_902773455.1 uncultured Ruminococcus sp. | reverse complement strand
TCTGAACGGGTCCGTTACGGTCAGGATCGGCGGCGTCGATTACACGGTGCGGGGCGGCGAAATGATAGTGATACCGCCGAACGTCAGCCACGAGGAGCGGTCTGATACGGGAATAAACGTGATCGCGATACTCTGCGATTTCGACCGAAGCTGCGACGTGCTCACGGAGGGGACGATCGTCCGCTTTCCCGAACATATGCGCCCGCTTTTCAACATGCTTCTGAAGGAGTACGAGCACAGCGTCGTCATATCCGAAGCGGCGGAGAGCATATTCGAACTTATAATACATTTCGCGCAGTATATAATCAGATCAAGGGACGTGAACCCTTACGTAAGCAGTATGCTGAAATTCATCCGCGGCAATTACACGGATCCGAATCTGACCCTCAAGGATTCCTTCTCGTTCATACCGATGGCGCCGGATTATCTGCGCCGCCTGTTCTCGGCGGAGACGGGGCAGACCCCGCACGAATATCTTGAGAATATGCGGCTCGGCAGAAGCAGACAGCTTCTGTCGGCGACGAACGATATGATCTCCGAGGTCGCGTACAAGGTCGGTTATTCCGATCCCATATATTTCGCGCGGAGGTTCAAGGCGAAATACGGCGTTTCGCCGTCAGAATACAGAAAAAAAGAAAGATTTGCGGAGGAAAACGATAATGGATAAATATCTTCTCGGTATCGACTACGGCGGCACCGTCACGAAAGCGGCGGTGTTCGGCAGCGACGGCAGGCAGGTCAGCGTTTACTCGGAGAAGACCGACGTCGCCTTTTCGGCAGACGGGAGATGCGAGATAGACCCCGTAAGGCTGAAAAAAACCGTTATGTCGGTCATTCGCGGAGCGGTGGCGGAAAGCGGGATAGCGCCGTCCGACGTTGCGTGCGTCGGCATTAGCGGACACGGAAAAGGGCTTTACGTTACCGACAAAAGCGGAGAACCGGTTTTTTGCGGCATACTCTCGTCCGACAGACGCGGCGGGGAGATATCTGAAAGATGGAAGCGCGACGGTACGTCCGACCGCGCCAAAAAGCTTACGCTCCAGGACGCGGACGCGCCGCTCCCTCCCGTACTGCTGAGATGGCTGAAGGAAAACGAGCCCGACGCGTATAAAAGGATCGGCAGAGTCTTCGAGGCGAAGGATTACATAAGATTCCTTCTTACCGGAGAGGCGTACGCCGAGGTCACGGACTATTCGGGCGCGGGGCTTATGGATCTTATAAATCAGCGCTTCGACCCGAAGATCACGGATATTTTCGGCATAAGCGAGATATACGGCGCGATACCGCCCGCCGTTCACAGCGCGGACCTCTGCGGCTTTATCACGGCGGAGGCGGCACAGCTTTGCGGACTTGAAAAAGGCACGCCGGTATCCGGCGGTATGTTCGATATAGACGCGTGCGCCGTGGCGCTGTCTGCCGCCGTACCCGGCGATATATGCGTCATAACCGGCACGTGGAGCATAAACGAATATATTTCGGCATCGCCTGTCATCGCAGACGACGGCACGCGCAATTCGCTTTTCGCGCTGCCCGGCAGATATCTTATAGAGCAGTCGAGCCCGACGTCAGCCGGAAACCTCGATTTCTTCATCGGCACGGTGTTCGGCGGTATGCCGTATAAGGAAGCCGATATGCTCGTGAAGGAATGCCCTTATAACGGCGTTATCTTCACTCCGTACCTGTACGGTACGAATTCAAAGGCGAAAACGGCGGCTCTTTCCGGACTTACGCGCGCTCATACGCGCGCCGACATACTCCGCGCCGTTTTCGAGGGCGTGGCGTTTTCTCACAAACTGCATTTCGACGCGCTTTGCGCGCACAGGGACGCGCCCGAAACCGTCCTTATGGGCGGCGGCGTCTGTTCGTCCGCCGTCTGGACGCAGATGTTTGCGGACGTGCTGGGGGTAAGGCTCAGAACGTCGTCGGCAAAAGAGCTCGGCGCGCTCGGCGCCGCGGTATGCGCCGCGGTATGCGCCGGTATATATCCGGATCTGCAGACGGCGGCGAAGAGCATGACGGGAGACGGAGCCGTTTACGAGCCGGATCCTGCGGCAAACGCGGTGTACCGCGAAAAATACGGAAAATTTCTTGAGGAGGCAAACGGATGAGACCGTCGCAGGATAAGATCAAAGAGGTTTTTGAAGCAAATCTGAAATTAAAGGAATACGGACTCGTGAAATTCACGTGGGGCAACGTATCGGCGCTCGACCGGGAGACGGGGCTCGTGCTGATCAAACCGTCCGGCGTACCGTACGAGACGATGACGGCGGACGACATAGTATGCGTTACGCCTGACGGCGAGCGTGTTTACGGAAAGCTTCGCCCGTCGTCGGATCTGCCGACGCATCTCGTGCTTTACCGCGCGTTTCCGGAGATCGGCGGCATAGTACACACGCATTCCGAATACGCGACGGCGTTCGCGCAGTGCGGCCGCGGTATAAAGGCTTACGGAACGACGCACGCCGATTATTTTTACGGCGAGGTGCCGTGCACCGACGAAATGACGGACGGCGAGGTCGCGGGAGAATACGAGAAGAATACCGGAGACGTGATAGTGAGAAAAATAAAAGAGCTCGGACTCGATCCGATGACGGTCCCGTCCGTGCTCGTACGTTCGCACGGCGTTTTCAGCTGGGGCGAAAACGCGGCAAAAGCCGTCTTCAACGCGGCGGTGCTTGAAGAGACCGCGAAGCTCGCGTATCTGACGGAGATGCTCGGGCAGAACGGGCCGATGCCGCAAAGACTTCTCGACCGCCATTTTCTGCGGAAGCACGGAAAAAACGCGTATTACGGGCAGGTGGATAATGGATAAAATAAAATTCGGATTATATGAAAAGGCGATGCCTAACGGCTTTACGCTGAAGCGGAAGCTCGATACGGCGGCTGAGGCGGGGTTCGATCAGCTGGAGCTTTCCGTAGACGAGACGGACGAAAAGCTCGCGAGGCTCGGCTGGGGACTGTCGGAGCGCAAAAAATTCGTCGCAGCGCAGGCTGATTCTCATATGCCGGTACGAACAATGTGCCTTTCGGCGCAGCGGAAATATCCGCTCGGCAGCCACGACGGGGAAACGCGGAAACGTTCAATGTCTATACTGTCCGGCGCCGTAGATCTTGCGTACGATACCGGCATCCGCATCATACAGCTCGCCGGATACGACGTTTATTACGAGCAGGGCGACGAAGACACGCGCGCTTATTTTGAAGAAAATCTGGAAAGATGCGTGCGTTACGCCGCTTCGTCCGGAGTCATACTCGCGTTTGAGACGATGGAAACGGATTTCATGAACACGACGGAAAAAGCGATGAGATACGTCGAAAGGATAAACTCTCCTTATCTGCAGATATATCCCGATATCGGCAACGTGACGAACGGGGCGGAAGATCCCGCCGCCGATCTTGCCGCCGGAAAAGGCCGTCTTGCGGCGGCTCATCTCAAGGAAACTCTGCCGGGCGTGTTCCGCGATCTGCGTTACGGCGAGGGACGCGTCGACTTTCCCGCGCTCGTTCCCCTCCTTTACCGGCTCGGAGTCAGGATCTTCACCTGCGAGTTCTGGTACCGCGAGGGTACGGATTGCCGAAGCGAGCTCGAATACGCGCTCGGGTATATGAAAAACATTTTGAAAGGTTAAGGCGTATATGAGTTTTATTTCTTTTGAAAACGGCTCGCTTGACGTCGGGAAGATCTGCGCGGCGCTTTATTTCGAAGGCGGATATCATTCGATACCCGACGGATGTAAGGACTGGGGCAGCTCCGAGGAAGCCGACGTGCGTTTTCCCGGCGATACGATGGGCAAGATCACCGTGTTTTACGAAGACGGCGAAAAGGAGACCTATCCGCTCGTTCTCGGCTATACCATGTGGTATAAAAACATGTGGGAACGCGACTGCGCGCCGTTCAAAAACGGCGGGGCAGACGCCGGAGCCGTATCGTACCTCAAAGACGCCCTGTATCTTTACGGCGCGTACGAAGGCGCGGAAAAGTGTTATTTTGCGATAAAACCGAAAAACAAAAAAATCACGCGGATAACGCTCGGAAAAGCGGAGAATAAAAACGGCGAGCCGGTCTTCACGGGCGTATACACTTCCGTACCGGACGGCTGTGACGAAGAATTTTTCCGCTCGCGCACGGTTTTGCCGGGCGGCGTGCCGGAGCGCGTAAAGAAAAGCCTCGACGGGCTGTGTCGTCTCCTTTACACCTATGAAGAGGATTTCGAAAACGTCCCGGAATACAGGCTTGACGAAAACGCGCCTTATATAAGATTCTCGGGCGACGGCGACGCGAATATCGCGACCGGAGTGTTCGCCGAGAATATGAAAGACCTGTCGTCCCGGGTCGACGGCGAAGGCTTTCTGCACACGTCGTACCATATGGCGCCGTCGTGGTGGTACAACGGCTTCGGCGCGTGGATGGAAAATTTCAATTCTTATTATAACGATATGTACAGCCGCGACGGCGGCAGAGCGCTCATGACGCTTTCCTCGGGCGGTTATAACCGCGAGGCGGAGCGCGGAGTCGCGTTCGGAAACAGACAGATGATGTATTTCCCCGAAAACAACGTGACCTTCTGCGGTCACAAGGTACGCGGACATTACACCGTCGTCGTAAACAAGCCGATGCTGTACTCCGAGGTGCTGACCGGCATAGGCTGGCCGACGCGGTATACGGAGGAGAAATTCGGCGCCGATCACAAAAAGCTCGGCAACCACGAAACGGACGGCCACGGCCTTATGATGATGGCGAACTGCGCCGTTTATAAAAGGCATAAGGATCCCGCATCGTGGGCGAACGAACATTTCGAAGAGCTCACTGAGGCGGCTGAATGGATCATATGGTGCCTCGACAACCCGGAGCTGTCG
>CACYEW010000248.1 GCA_902773455.1 uncultured Ruminococcus sp. | reverse complement strand
GTCGGAGCACATGCTTTACTGCGCGGACGGAGTAAACAACGGTATTCTCGTAAGATGCAAAAACGCGGGCGACGTACTGTTTTCCGGTCTCGGCGCCGGTCCGATACCCACCGCCGCCGCTATAATATACGACGCGGCGGAAGCGATGAGCGGGATCAGTAAAAACTACCGGTTTACACGCGGCGAGACGATCGGAACGGAAACGAAGCAGAAGGTCCTTGCGATTTATGAATGCGAAAACAAAAGAACGGGCGTCATAACCGACAGAGATCACGTTAAAAAACTCGAAGCCGAAGGCAAAAAAGCCGCCGCGATTTACGAAACGTTAAATTAACACAATAATTTCAATATAAAACCACGAGCATTTCAAATTATTATCACATTCGTGTTTTATAATGAAAACACGATCGGGAAGAAAGGAGAAACATCATGAACGATCTTAATGACGAAATAAAAGATGAAGGATCGGAAGAGAGAGTATCCGAAGAAACAAAAGAAGAAATAAATATCGAAGAACAAAACGGAGAACCGGAAGAAGCGCACCCCGAAACGACGGCGGAAAATACCGAAGAAAACGCGGAAGATGATCCGGATAAAGCGTCTGACGAAGAAACGGAAGAAACGGAAGAAACGTTCGAGCCCGAAAGAAAGCCCGAGACCACGGTAGTTTATACGGACTCTGGGATCGGACAGTCCGGAAACGCTCCGTCTAACCGGACGCAAAAGAAAGAGAAAAAACGCAATAATTCCGGCGCCGTAATAGCGATACTTGCCGCAATATCGGCTCTTGCGATAATATGCGCCTGCTGCGCGCTGATAGTCGGCATGATGATAAGCGGCAGAGCGAATCAGCCGTTAAAGCCGGAAACGACGACCGAAATAAACAACGATCACGGCAATCAGAAGGATCCGGAAGATACGGACAAACCGAATGACGCCCCGGATACGGAAAAAACCGCGGAAACGGATAAGACCGCTCCGATCGCCGTTACCGATCCCTCTTTCGTGATAAACGTCGGCGATTCGAAGAACAAATACGCCATGACCGACGTCGCCGCCATGACCGTTGATTCGGTCGTGGAGATAAGAACTGAACAGATCGTTGCCGGAAGCTTTTTGCAGCAGTACGTCGCGAAAGGCGCGGGGTCGGGCGTTATAGTGACAAAAGACGGTTATATCGTCACAAACAACCACGTTATCGACGGCGCGACCTCGATAACCGTAGTGTTGAGAAACGGCAAGATATACGAAGCGGTTCTCATCGGCAAAGATGCCGTTACGGATATAGCGATAGTAAAGATCGACGAAACGGGACTTACGCCTGCAACGTTCGGCTCTTCTGAAAAGCTTACGGTAGCCGAGAGCGTCATAGCGATAGGAAACCCGCTCGGTTCGCTCGGCGGCTCAGTTACAAACGGCATAATCTCGGCGCTCGCCCGTACCGTGACGATCGAAGATCAGGAAATGACGCTGATGCAGACTACCGCGGCTATAAACCCCGGCAACTCGGGCGGAGGTCTGTTCAATATGTCCGGTGAATGTATCGGTATAGTGAACGCAAAATCGTCCGGCGAAGATATCGAAGGCATCGGCTTTGCGATACCTTCCGATACTGCGGTACCGATAATCGAGGATCTGATAAAATACGGTTACGTCCGCGGCAGAGTCATGCTCGGCGTAACGATGCTCGAGGTGAACGATTCTTATACGGCGCGCAGATACGGCCTTTCCGAATTCGGCGTTTATATCGCTTCGGTCGGATCAGGATCCGACGCTGAAAAAGCCGGGATAAAAGAAAAAGACAAGATCGTTTCGATCAACGGCAAGGAGATAAGCGCTTACAGCGAGGTAAAGAAAACGATACAGAAGTTCCACGCAGGTGAAGAAGCCGAGATCGTTGTTAAACGTAACGGTGAAACGCTCACGCTGAAAATAGTCTTTACCGAATACGTTCCGAGTAAGTAAAATAACGACGGCCGCGGCGGAAAAAACGCCGCGGCTTGACTTTTCTCTGACGCTGTGGATAATGAATTAAAGAACGGGGCGTTAATAAACGGCATAACCGAAAACAGCGGTGAGTCCGCTGTTTTTTCGTTTTACTCATATTTCGCGTTTTTATTCACAACAGGCGGTATATAATACTGCCGGAGGTGAAAAAAATGGACGGCGAAGTTATCTACGGGGACGTATATTTCATAATAAATTTTTCGATGGATTTTCTCGTGCTTTTCAGTACGTCGAAAATAATGCACGTCAAAGCGGGCGGCGTCAGAACGGCTCTCGCCGCTTCATTCGGAGGCGCTTACTCGATCGGAGCGCTGTTTATTGATAACGCCGTATTATCCGTATTATCGGGAACAGCCGCGTCGCTTTTAATGTGCTTGATCGCATATCCGAAAATGAAAGGTCTGCTTTTTTTCAAAACGGCGGCGCTTTTTTACGGCTTGTCGATACTTCTCGGCGGAGGGGTAACGGCTTCTTACATACTTCTCGGCAAACTCGGCCGCGGTATAAATCTCAATTCCGACGTAGCGCCGCGACTTTCCGATATATCGCTTGCGACGTTTCTGATACTCGGAGCGGTCAGCTTCGCCGCTTCTTACGTAACGGGCAGAATTTTCGGAAGGCAGTCTGAAAAAAAGACGTGCGACGTGACGGTCATAAACGACGGCGTGACGGTCATACTGAGGTGCCTTTCCGACAGCGGAGCGCTGATAAGAGAACCGGCGTCGGGCGATCCGGTG
>CACYEW010000247.1 GCA_902773455.1 uncultured Ruminococcus sp. | reverse complement strand
TCGCGGAGCATTTCTTTACGTCTGTCGCCGAAGCCGGGAGCTTTGACGGCTACGCAGTTGAACGTGCCTCTGAGTTTGTTGAGTATCAGCGTCGTAAGGGCTTCGCCTTCGATGTCTTCTGCTATGATGAGCAGCTTGCTGCCGGTCTTTACTATCTGTTCGAGCAGGGGCAGGATATCCTGTATGTTCGAGATCTTTTTATCCGTGATGAGGATGCAGGCGTCGTCAAGGACCGCTTCCATCTTATCGGCGTCGGTGACCATGTAAGGCGAAATGTAGCCGCGGTCGAACTGCATACCTTCGACGACCTCGGAGTAAGTCTCGGCGGACTTGGATTCCTCGACCGTGATAACGCCGTCGGACGTTACTTTTTCCATAGCGTCGGCTATCAGCGTGCCGATGTATTCGTCGCCGGACGATACCGTGCCGACTCTCGCTATATCCTTCGAGCCTTTGACCGACTGCGAATTTGCGATTATCGCTTTGACCGCCGTTTCAGACGCGCGGAGTATGCCTTTTCTTACGACCATCGGGTTGGCGCCCGCCGTGACGTTCTTCATGCCTTCTCTTATAAGAGCCTGCGCGAGAAGCGTCGCCGTCGTCGTGCCGTCGCCCGCCGCGTCGTTTGTCTTCGTTGCGACCTCTTTGACGAGCTGAGCGCCCATATTTTCGAAAGCGTCTTCGAGTTCTATCTCTTTTGCTATCGTGACGCCGTCGTTCGTGATCAGCGGAGCGCCGTATTTTTTATCGAGCACCACGTTTCTGCCTTTCGGACCGAGCGTGATTTTGACTGTGTCGGAAAGCTTGTCGACGCCCGCCTGGAGAGCCGCTCTTGCTTCCGCTCCGTAAATGATCTGTTTTGCCATGATATATCGCTCCTTTCTTATTCAACGATCGCGAGGATATCGCTCTGTTTTACGACGGTATACTCTTCGCCGTCGAGCTTTATTTCCGTGCCGCTGTATTTAGAAAAAATTACTTTTTGTCCTTCCTTTACCGTCATGGCGACTTCCTTGCCGTCGATAACGCCGCCGGGGCCTACCGCCACTATTTCGGCTATCTGAGGTTTCTCTTTTGCCGATCCGGCGAGAATGATGCCGCTTTTCGTTGTTTCTTCGGCTTCGACCATACGAAGCACAACGCGGTCGAATAAAGGTTTAAGTTTCATTATACTTTCCTCCCTGAATGATTTTCCGTTTGGCACTCTGAATAACTGAGTGCCAAACAACAATTCATATTGTAGCATCAATTTTCGAAAAATCAATACCTTTTCGCAGAATTAACAAATAATTAACATACAGGTCAGTTTTGATCGCAGTTTCCCCCGGTCCGCGTCACGATATATAGAAAAAAGCAAAGAAAACAGTAAAAAAAACTATATCCATCGCGTCTCGAAGGAAAAAATTTTAATTTTCTAAACAAACTAAATATAAAATTAAGAAAAAGCCTTGACAAACCTCTTGCGCCGTGCTATACTTTCTATAACTTAAAAAGTTAATTTTTAAAAAAGGAGAAAAAACAGAGTATGAAAAAGATTCTTTCATTTGTACTCATCGTCGCGCTCGTTTCAGCGTTGTTTACGCTTTGGACCAGTGCGGCGGAAACACCCGCGGCCATGACCGGCGCCAGCGTAACTGCTGAACCCGGCGAGACCGTTGCTGTTGATGTCACTCTTGAAAACAACCCCGGATTCATGTATATGCATGTATTCGTATCGGTTGACGAAGGGCTTGAGATCGTCAGCATCGATAATGCCAGCGCCGCGGTAAAACCGGACGGCATGACCTTCGGTGCAACGTCTGTAACCGGCGGTTACAACGTTACCGCCGACCACAGTGAAAACATTACCGGCGACGGTGTGTTCTTCACGGTCAACGTCAAAGTCGGCGAAAACGCTTCCGGCACGCTCAACGTGAACCTTGCCGAAGGCAAAAACGGCATCTTCAACTACGATGAAGACGACGTTACGTTCGAATTCACCGCCGGTGAAGTAGAAGTCGAAGCAGGTCCGGAAGAACCGGCGCTTATCCATTGCAACATGGATATCTTCCAGGTCACCGCGGACGTCCTGTCCGTACAGGGCTGGGCGGGCGCTAACTATCCCGCAAACAACCTCGGCTACAAAGTAGACGGCGGCGATCCGATATTTGACGGTATCGAATTCCGCAACTTCAACACCGAACAGGAAGGCGAGATCATCAAAGGCATAGCCGGCGAATTCGCGTTCAGATTTGCTTCCGTTGCGGCGGGCATAAGCCTTGCCGACGTTGAAGCCGGCGAACACACGATCACGCTCGTTGTAAGAGTCACGGTCGGCGCCGATAACGCGGTCCTCGATATGGCGTCGGAGACCTTCACGATAAGCCATGAAGCTCCCGATCCTTCGCTCCACGCTTATTCCTTCGACAACATCTTTATCGAAGGCGATAACAAGACTCCCGCCGGCAATGCAGGCGGCTGGATCGCTGAAAACGAAAACTTCGGCGACGTTCAGAACATAGGCGTACGCGGCTGGGCTTGGGTAGACAACGGTCATATCGGCCAGTTCGGTTACCAGATCGACGATGCAGACCCCGTATTCAGCGCTGCTTACCTTGAAAACAGAGCTGACCTCGGCGGTGTTCTCGGCACGACCATGGATATCTGCAACGGTTTCCAGATCAACCCGATCGACGTTTCCG
>CACYEW010000246.1 GCA_902773455.1 uncultured Ruminococcus sp. | reverse complement strand
GTCATCGTCATGGAGCCGGTCAAGGGCGGCAGTCTCGTCAAGCTGCCGGCTGAAGCCGATAAGATATTCAGAGACCTGAACGGCGGCTCGAACGCAAGCTACGCCGTCAGATTTGCCGCGAGCTTCCCGAATATGTTCATGGTGCTTTCCGGCATGAGCAACGAGGATCAGATGAACGACAACATCTCGGCCATGAAGGACTTCAAGCCTCTTGATGAAAAAGAGTTTGAAGCGATAGCGAAGGTCTGCTCCATATTCAAAAAGCTCGATATCATACCGTGTACGACCTGCCGCTACTGCGTGGAACAGAACAAATGCCCGAAGAATATCGCCATCCCCGATCTGTTTTCGGCGATGAACGCATACGAGGCGTTCCATAACTGTAACACTGAATTCTATTATAACTCGGTAGTCACCGGCAGCGGACGCGGCAAAGCGTCCGACTGCATAAAATGCGGAAGATGCGAACAGGTCTGCCCTCAGCATCTGCCGATCAGAGACCTTTTGCAGAACGTTGCGAAGACGTTTGAAAATCGCTCCTGAAGCATAATGACGCGACCTGCCGCCGCAGGTTAAAAATCTACGGCGGTTTTTTTGATCCTCTGCGAAAAATCAAAAGACGCGCCGTTATATATGGTGTAGAGCGACCGGGACGACATAAAGAAAACTCAAAAAAGGAGATATAAAGTATGAAATTAGCGCTTCAATGCCTTTTCGAACCTTTTCTTACACGGTATTTTCTGTTCGAATCGGTCTTCGGAGGTTTTATAACCGACGAAGAAAAAGAAAAAATGAAAAATGAACTGAAAAGAATATTCTGCATCCCAAGCGATAAGGAGATCGACGGTATAATAGCGACCGCCGAACAGGAGCCCTTCAATACCATCCGCACCCCGGCCGATTACGAACGGCTTTGCAGGACCGTCGAATTTGCGGAAAGAACGGGGCAGGATCTCGGCATCACGGAAACGGACAGACTCATACTCGACCAGAAGCGCGAAGCGACGGCGATAAAATCCGAGCTTTTCAAGCAGGGAAGAAATCTGACGGAAGAGACGGTATATACCACGCTTCTCAATTCCGCGATGAACGGCAGCGTCGGAGCGATGACCACGCTCGGATATATGGAATATCACGGCATATGCGTCGGCGAAGACAGACATAACGCCTTTAAGAGGATCCGTCTGAGCGCGAAATGGAACGACCTCTTCGGCAACCTCATGGGCATCGCTTACGATGAAGAGAACAGGCGCGATTATTACGACGTGCTCTATACCGTGCTGAACGGAGCGGTAAGAAAAAACTCGTTCGCTCATATCTGCGCCTTTACGGGTTTCAAAGGCGAATGTGCGCAAAACAAAACGGCGAAAATACTCGAAAGAGCTTTCGGGCTGAAGGAGATACAGAGAGATACGTACGACCACGGCTTTGCAAGCGCTGCTTTTTCCGAGCTTATCCCGATAGAAGATAAAGAAAAGCTCCTGCTTTCAAAACAGCAGAACACCATAGCGGCGCTTGCCGACATACCGTTCGGAAAGATAAAAAAAGGAACGTTCGAATTCGACGGCGCCTGCGCCGACCGCGTGACTCTCGTAAGAGAAGACGAGGTCGACAGTATCGTTCAAAATCTTACCGCGGCAAAACGCTGCTCCGACGCGGCGTACCGCCCACTGCTCGTGATATGCTCCGAAAATTACGTTTCTCATATGTATCTGAGAATGATAAAGGACGGCGCCGAAGGCTCGGCGATCGCGGAGATAGACGCCGCGTCTCTTACCGACCATGAATTCACGCCGACAAAGGACAATATAATAATCAGCGTCATATCGGAAACGAAATCGGCTTCGACGCTCATAATAATCAAAAACGTCGAAAAACTCTCCGAAAATCAGGCAAACGAGCTGCGCAAATTCCTCGGAAACGAATTCAGACGCAAATTCAGACTTTTCAGCCCGCCCGTTTCGCTCGATTTGTCGGGAATAAGATTCGTGCTTTTCGCGCACGGCAAAAATTACATAACGGACAAGCTCTGCGCAGGATGCGATACGGTCGAAACGGTATCGGTCGGCGACGAAGAAAAAGACAGGGCGATCGACGATATCTTCGGTCAGTGCGTCGATGAGTGCGGCTGCCGCGGTATCACCCTTTCCGACGAATGCAGACCCGTTCTGCGCGAATACGGCGCCGACGACGTGACCGAGATACTGAACGACGCGGTCAAATACGCGATGTGCGGCAATATAACAATCATAAGACCCGAAGACCTCAAACCTCCGCGCAAGAGCAGAGCAAGGTCAAAACGCGGCATCGGCTTCGGTCAGATAGGAGGCGGAAATGAAGAAAATTAAACTTTTCAACGATTACGAAAACGCAAGAATAATCACATCCGAAGAATACGCAAAAGAACATCCCGACTCGGTTTATCCGTACGACGAACTCGGAGAACGCGATATCGACGGTATACCCGTAAGCATCACGAGAAACTCCGACGGCAAGCTCGACGTGATGTTCACAGGCAATACGCACCTGCTCGCCATAGGAGCGACGAGAAGCGGCAAAACGACGGGCTTCGTCATTCCGACGATAAACGTCCTCATGAGAAAAAAGAACAAACCGAGCCTCGTGATAAGCGACCCGAAGCAGGAGCTTTACTGCAGCTGCGCGAAGAGCTTCAAAAAGCAGGGCTACCGTATAATCCAGATAAACTTTACCGATTATTTCCGCAGCGACTGCTGGAATCCGCTTACCAAATGCTTCAGAGCATACAAAAAACACGTCGACGCCGAAAACTATATCGCAGGCGGCAAAACGGCAGCGCCGCGCACGGACGAATACTCGAACGCCGCCGAAGCGGAGCAGGCAAGCCTGAAATACTGCGACGAAGCCGAAAAATACATCACGTCGTTCTGCGCCCGCGTGATCCCGAACAAAAACAGCCATGACCCGTACTGGGAGGATTCCGCGAGAGATCTGCTCAAAGCGATCATCTACGGTATGCTCGAGGATTCAAGGGACGGCATAATAACCGAAGATAATTTCTCCATAAGCAACATAATAAAAATATACGACAGCTTTCCGAACGTCGACGGAAGGGTCGACGACGGGTATTTCGCCAGAAGACCGCACGATACGTCGAAAGCGTATCAGATCGCCCGCAACTGCTTTCTCGATTTACCGAGAAACACAAGGCAGTGCGTCGTATCGACGCTCGGACCCGTTCTCAGCAGTTACAGGGATGCGGCGATAAGAAAAGCGACGTGTACGAACACCTTTGAAATGTCGCAGCTCGACGACGGCGAACCGACGGTCATATTCATCTCGTATAAGGACGAAGAAAGCCTGCATTACGAAGTGATAAGCATGTTTCTGAGCAGTCTTTATACCGAGCTGATCGCCGTGGCGAGAAAGAAGGGCTCCAAACTCGACCGCCCGTTCTATTTTCTGCTCGACGAGTTCGGCAACCTGCCGAAATTCAACGATTTCGACAAGGTCATATCCGCCTGCGGCAGCAGGAACATCTGGTTCATGCTGATACTCCAGTCGTACGCTCAGCTGAATAACGTTTACGGCAAGGATACCGCCGACGTGATCAAAGACAATCTGAATATGCACATTTTCTTCGGCACGAACAACCCGCAGACGAAGATCGAATTCTCAGAAGAATGCGGTAAAAGAACGGTCATTTCGCCTTTATCCGCGCTCAACGGAGGCGGCGAGGCGATAGACAGATACGATATGAACACCGTATCGCTCGTCCCCGTCAGCAGGCTGAACGAGATTCAGCCGGGCGAGTGCATCGTCACGCAGATGAACAGTCCCGTTCTCTGGGGCAGCTTCATAAGAAGCTATATGTGCAGAGAATTCAGGTCGGATAACGCCGATCCGTCGAAGCGTCCCGTAAAGGTGAACTTTCTCGATAAGAAATACGATTACGCGAGAACGACCGAAAAGAAGCCGACGCCGATAGATGACCCATTTGACTTTTGACGATCTGACGGCGTTCGCCGCGCTTTCCGGATACAGCGAAGAAAACGCGGCGTTCGCTTCAAAGGTAGTCAGGCACATTCGCGAATGCAGACACTGCCGCGATCTCGCGGCGGCGGTGATTCAGGTAAACGAAGCGCTCGAAAATATGATGTGTGAAAAGAATAAAAAAGAAAAATACCGGAAATATCATACGGATAATTAGAAAGTCGGATCATAAATATACGGGCGGCAAACCGTATCAGCGGTTTGCCGCCCGTTCATTATTGCGCCGTTTTGACCGCGGTATTCCGTCCGTCAGTCAACAGAAAGAGAAAGGACCTCTCCGATCTTATCGTTTATTTCAAGCAGCTCCGCTTTGTCGGCGTAATAGCCGAGCGGAGTTTTGTTTATGATCACGATCCGTTTTCCGCGGAAAAATCCGACGTAAGAAGCCGCGGGATATACGGTGAGCGACGTTCCGCCGATTATCAGCATATCGGCGTCCGATATCGCGTTTACCGCGCCCTCGACCGCGTCCTCCGGCAGCTGCTCACCGTATAACGTAACGTCGCAGCGTACTATACCGCCGCAGGCGCAGCGCGGTATTCTTTCATTCGATTTGAAAATATAATCCCCCGGGTATTTTTTGCCGCAGCGGCTGCAGTAATTTCGCGCCGTCGTGCCGTGTATCTCAAATACGTTTTTACTGCCCGCCTTCTGGTGAAGCCCGTCGATGTTCTGCGTTACGACCGCGGTCAGCTTTCCCTGTTCTTCAAGCCTTGCAAGAGCGTAATGCGCGGCGTTCGGCTTGACGTTTCCGGTGTTCAGCTTCTGACGGTAAAATTCGAAAAAGACCTCCGGCTCGTTATATAAACAGCTTCTGCTCAACAGATATTCGGGGCTGTAACGCTCGAATCTCACGTCGTGCTGATTGTATAACCCGTCCTTGCTTCTGAAATCCGGCACGCCGCTCTCAGTCGATACGCCCGCGCCTCCGAAAAACACGATCTTTTCGGATTCGTTTATGAATTCACGCAGTTTTGCGATCTTGCCGTCCATAATAACACCTCCGTTTTTTATACTATAACATAACCGCGTGAAAAAATCAACGCCTTTTTTACGTCGTAGCCGAAAAATCCGCCGTTCTTGTTGATTTCTTTACAAATTTGCAGTATAATTACAAAAAAACGGAGGATGAATATATGAACGAAGCGATAAATAAAAGAAACGAGCTTCTCGCGAAATCGGTCATCGAATCGCTGAGGCAGAGAAATATGACGGGTTATTACGCAAAGAGCAGAGAAGAAGCGCTGCGGATCGCGCTCTCGCTCATTCCGGAAAAGTCGAGCGTCACGATGGGCGGCGCGATGAGCGCGCACGAAATAGGTCTCGTGGACGCCGTGAAAAACGGGAATTATAACTTCATCGACCGCGATGAAATACCGGACAAACGCGCCGCGATGCTCGCCGCTTACGACGCCGATTTCTTTCTGTCCGGCGTGAACGCCATGACGAACGACGGTATTTTAGTCAATATCGACGGCAACGCGAACAGAGTTTCGGCGATAGCGCAGGGACCGAAAAAAGTGCTTTTCATCGTCGGAATGAACAAGATCTGCGCCGATCTCGATTCGGCTATGAAACGCGCGAGAAACGTCGCCGCGCCGATCAACGCCGCGAGATTCGGTCTTACAACGCCCTGCTCGAAGACCGGCAAATGCTTCGACTGCAAAAGCCCCGATACGATCTGCTGTCAGTTCCTCATCACGCGCTTCTCGCGCCATAAGGACAGGATACATATAATCCTCGTAAACGATAATCTCGGTTTTTAGTATAAATTCGCTTAAACCGAGGCAGAATATCTCCGTGACAAAGTCACAAAAGGAGATATTATATGAAAAAATTCCTTATACTGACCGCCGCGCTGGTCACGGCGGCGCTGCTGACGGTCGGAGCGTCGGCGATGTATTCGTTCGACAGGCTTTTCGTAAACGAATACGTCCTCGCCTCGGGTACCGACAGACAGACCGAAGATCCCGTTCAGATACAGCCGGGCGACAGGCTTTATATCCTCGGCTGGTCGACGATAGAAGGCGGGCTCAAAGAGATCGTCTACACGGTCGACGGAGGAGAACAGCGTAAAGTCGAAGACAACTACCGCGACAGGACCGATCTGACGGGCGCGCCGTATAACGC
>CACYEW010000245.1 GCA_902773455.1 uncultured Ruminococcus sp. | reverse complement strand
ATCAAGCAGCTGCTTGAAGCAGGCGTCCATTTCGGACACCAGACCAGAAGATGGAACCCGAAAATGAAAGAGTACATCTTCACGGAGAGAAACGGTATCTATATAATCGACCTCTCCAAGACCGTCAAGAAATTCGAGGAAGCTTATATGTTCGTAAGACAGCTTTCCGAAGAAGGCGGAACGCTTCTGTTCGTCGGCACGAAGAAGCAGGCGGCGGACGCCATCAAAGAAGAAGCGGTAAGATGCGGCATGTACCACGTCAACGTTCGTTGGCCGGGCGGTATGCTTACCAACTTCAAAACCATCAAGAAGAGCATCGCCAGACTCGAACAGCTTGAAAAAATGCAGGCTGACGGAACGATGATGAATCTTACGAAGAAAGAAGCCGCTAAGCTCGTCAAAGAAATGGAAGAGCTTCAGAAGAACTACGGCGGTATCAAATCGATGGATCAGCTTCCTTCCGCGGTGTTCATAGTCGACCCGAAGAAAGAAAGAAACGCCGTTCTCGAAGCGAAGAAACTCGGTATCCCGGTCATCGCGATAATCGACACCAACTGCGACCCTGACGACGCGGATTACGTTATCCCCGGAAACGACGACGCCATCAGAGCGATCAAGCTTATCAGCTCCGTTCTCGCAGACGCCGTTATCGAAGGCAGACAGGGCGAACAGAACGCTCCCGAAGAAGAAAAACCGGCTGAGACCGTTGAAGAAGCTCCCGCTTCCGACGAATCGGCAGAATAAGAAAGGCAGGACAGTAAAATGGCAAATTTCACTGCTAAAGACGTTGCGGAACTCCGCGCAAAAACAAACTGCGGCATGATGGACTGCAAAAAGGCTCTCGTTGAAGCCGACGGCGATTTTGACGAAGCTATAAAGATCCTTCGCGAAAAGGGTCTTGCGGTAGCCGGCAAAAAGGCTGCCAGAATAGCGGCTGAAGGCGTTGTTGACATACTCGTATCGGAAGACGGAAAGACCGCCGTTATGATCGAAGTCAACGCCGAGACCGACTTCGTTGCGAAGAACGCTTCCTTCCGCGACTTTGTAAAACAGGTTGAAAAGACCATACTCGAATACAAACCGGCTAACGTTGAAGATCTTCTCAAGCTCCCGCTTTCCGGCTCGGAATTTACCGTTGAAGCAAGTCTTAAAGACAAGATCTTTACCATCGGCGAAAATATGAGCATCCGTCGCTTCGTTATCGTCGAAGGCGACGTTGTGACTTATATCCACGGCGGCGGCGTAACGGGCGTTATCGTAAAGATGGAATGCGAAGAAGGCGCCGATTACGCGGAATGCGGCAAAAACGTTGCGCTTCAGATCGCGGCCATGAACCCGACTTACCTTGATAAAGGCGACGTTCCCGCTTCCGTTATCGAATCCGAAAAAGAGATCCTCGCCGCTCAGATCAAAAACGATCCGAAGCTCGCTTCCAAACCGGCAGCTGTCATCGAGAAGATGATCTCGGGCAGAATCGAAAAATACTACGACACCAACTGCCTGCTCTGGCAGGAATACGTTAAGGATTCCAACTTTACCGTAGGCAAGTACGTCGAGTCCGCTGCAAAAGAACAGGGCAAAGCGATGAAAGTCGCTGCATTCGTCGTTTACAACAAGGGCGAAGGCCTGCAGAAACGTGAAGACGATTTCGCGGCTGAGATCGAAAAGCTCGTAAAGAAAGACTAAACGCAAAAATAACGCTTCGTTTACCGAAAATTTCGGCAAACGGAGCGTATTTTTTTTATTTTACTCTTTACAAATTTAAATTTATATAGTACAATACATAATGAAATAAAATATATTTGAAAGGTCATGATCTTATGGGGTTCAAGTATAAGCGCATCCTTCTCAAACTTTCGGGAGAAGCTATGGCGCTGAAAAGAAAAAACGTCGCGACAGGCGAGACCGAGATAACAGGTCCGTACGATACGGAATTTCTTAAATCGATAGCAAAAACGGTGAAAGAGCTTACCGACGGCGGAGTACAGGTCGGCATAGTAACGGGCGGCGGAAACGTGTTCAGAGGCGCTCAGGCAAAAGAGTTTTCAAGGGCGAGAGCAGACGATATGGGAATGCTCGTGACCGTCATGAACGCTCTTGCCGTTGAGAACATATTCAATCAGAACGGCGTAAAGTCGATCGCGATGACCGCCGTCGAGATGAACAAGGTCGCCGAACTGTTCACGAAACGCAGAGCGGAATCGTACTTTGAAGAAGGCTATACGGTCATCTTCGGAGGCGGTACGGGCAATCCGTATTTTTCGACCGATACGGCGGCTGTACTGCGCGGATGCGAGATCAACGCCGACGCGGTATTTCTTGCAAAGAATATAGACGCGGTATATTCCGCAGATCCGAAAAAGGATCCGGCAGCGGTAAAGTACGATACGATACCGTGCAAGACGATGATCGAAAAGGGCTTGAAGGTCATTGACATAAGCGCTTCAACGATAGCGGCAGGCGCAAAAATGCCGATGGAATTATTTGCGCTGACGGCTGAAAACATCCTTCGCGCCGCTAAAGGCGAACGCGTGGGAACAACAATAACCGTAGAATGATAATGAAAAGGAGACTAATAAAATGAAACTCGACACCAAACCTTATGAAGAAAAAATGGGCAAAACGCTCGCACAGCTCCAGTATGAGCTTTCCACGATCCGCGCCGGCAGAGCGAATCCCGCCGTGCTTGACAAAGTGACGGTCGATTATTACGGAGTTCCTACGAAAATATCTCAGGTAGCCGCGTTGAACGTTACTGACGCGAGAACGCTCGTTATATCCCCGTGGGATCCTTCGATGCTGAAAAAACTCGAAAAAGCCATTCAGACCTCCGACGTAGGTATAAACCCGGCAAACGACGGTAAAGTGCTCCGCCTTGTTTTCCCGCAGGTCACGGAAGAGGTCAGACGTCAGCTTACGAAGCAGATCGCAAAGATGGGCGAGGATTCGAAAGTTGCCATAAGAAATATCAGACGCGACGCAAACGAAAAGAGCAAAGCAATGAAGAAGAATTCCGAAATGACCGAAGACGAACAGAAGCAGTCCGATAAGGCGATGCAGGATCTCACCGATAAATACATCAAAGATATCGACGCTGCCGTCGCAAAGCGTACCAAGGAGATAATGGAAGTCTGATGGACAATCCTTCACCGCTTTCGCATATAGCGTTTATTATGGACGGTAACGGCAGATGGGCGGCTAAACGCCGCCTGCTGCGCGAATACGGTCATAAAGCCGGCGCCGATACGTTCCGCCGTATAGTGAATTACTGCGGCGAGATCGGCATAAAATACGTTACCGTTTACGCTTTTTCGACAGAAAACTGGAAAAGGCCGAAAAGAGAGGTCGACGCGATCTTCGATCTTTTGTGCAGATATATCGACAATTATCTGCCGGAACTCATCGAAAGAAACGTCAGCGTTCGCTTTATCGGTGAAAAAAGAGGTATCAAAACAGATATTCTCGATAAAATGAGTCTGCTCGAAGAAAAAACGAACGGGTTCGAAAAGAAACTGTTCATCGCGCTCAACTACGGCGGCAGAGCCGAAATATGCGGCGCAGTGAACCGTCTCATAGCCGAAGGCAAAACGACCGTCACCGAAGACGATATTTCATCGCACGTTTATACGTCAGAGGCGCCCGATCCGGATCTTATAGTAAGAACGGGCGGCGAATACCGACTTTCGAATTTCCTTCTGTGGCAGGCGGCTTACGCCGAGCTTTACATAACCGATACGTTGTGGCCGGATATGACTCCGCACGACGTTGATCTTGCAATCGAAGAATATAAGAGGAGAAACAGACGGTACGGCGGTCTGTGAGCCGTACGTCTATCTGATGAATTGAAAAGCAATACCGCAAAAAGATCCGTATCTGCGATCTTCATAATACTGCTGACGCTGCCGACGCTGATACCCGACACGCCGATAATGACCGTATATATGACTGTCGTTGCCGTTATCGGAGTTTATGAAATAATGAAATGCGTCGGTACGGCAAGACCCGCCGTGCTGATCCCGTCCGTCGCGGCGGCGCTTACCGTGCCGTTATGCAGATACAATTTCATAAAAGCAGAAGGTCTTTCCGACGGTCACGTTCTGCTGCTTATAATAGTGTTCACGGATATGCTGCTGGCGTTTTATCTGATGTCGCTCTGCATATTCATGCCCGACAGATACGATATAGAGAAGAACGGTTTTGCGGCGTTCATGCTGATCTATATACTCGCCGGTTTTCAGTCGGCGGTCATGATATCGGAGATGAACGCTTATCTCGTACCGCTGATCTTTCTTGCCGCGTGGGGTACTGACGTTTTCGCGTGGTTTATCGGAAAGCTGTTCGGCAAACACAAGCTCGCGCCTGTCGTATCTCCGAACAAATCGGTAGAGGGCGCCGTCGGCGGCGTTTTCGGAAACGTATTCTTCTTCTGCGCCTATGCGCTTGTACTTATCATATTCTTCAAAGGCGTGCAGGTAAAATTCGGCGCGCTGATAATACTCGCAGTTATAACGAGCGTGATATCACAGCTCGGAGATCTGCTTCTTTCGCTCGTCAAGCGTAAATTCGGAATAAAGGATTTCAGCAACATAATCCCCGGTCACGGAGGCATACTTGACAGGTTTGACAGCGTTATCCCCGTATCACTGTTCATATTTATGCTCTATACGGTCATAGATTCGCTAAAGGTATTCATAATATGATAAATAAGAAGGTCACAATACTCGGATCGACCGGATCGGTCGGCACTCAGGCGGCGGACGTATGCCGTAAATTCGGCGCGGACGTCGTATTTATAGCCGCGAACGGCAATATAAAAAAGCTTGATGAGCAGATACGGGAATTCAAGCCGCGGTTCTGCGTCGCAGTCGACGAGCGCGCCGCCGGGCAGCTGAAGATCGCAGTCGCGGATACGGATACGAAGGTTTACGCCGGTTACGACGCGATGTGCAAGCTTACTGAGGAGACGGAATGCGATCTCGTTTATAACGCCGTTTCCGGTAAGAACGGACTTATGCCGACGCTTTCGGCGCTCGGATCGGGCAAAACTCTCGCGCTTGCAAACAAAGAAAGTATGGTCTGCGCCGGCGATATCGTAAACAGAACAAAAAAAGAGCATAACGCCGAGATCATCCCGGTTGACAGCGAACACTGCGCGATTTTCCAATGCCTTAAAAACGGGAAAAAAAGAGAACTGAAAAGGATCCTTCTGACCGCGTCGGGCGGTCCGTTTTTCGCAAAAAAGAGAAAAGAACTCGAAAGCGTTTCTTTATCGGACGCGCTTTCTCATCCGACGTGGAAAATGGGCAAAAAGATCACCGTCGACAGCGCAACGCTCGCAAACAAGGGACTTGAAATAATCGAGGCGATGCACCTTTTCGGCGTAGGAAGAGATAAGATAAAAGTGCTTATACACCGAGAAAGCATCGTGCATTCGATGGTCGAATTTGCAGATAATTCCGTTATAGCTCAGCTTTCCGTGCCGGAGATGCGTTATCCGGCTCAGTACGCTCTGACTTATCCGAACAGATGCGAAGCGGTTATCGAAGAGTTGGATCTGTGCAGGATATCGAAGCTCACTTTTGCCGAACCCGACAGAGAAGCATTTCCGATGCTCGCACTTGCGGAAGCGTGCGCGGACAAAGGCGGCGTCACGCCATGCGCGTATAACGCCGCAAACGAAGTCGCAGCGGAGCTGTTCCTAAAAGGAAAACTCGGTTTCAACGGGATATACGAGCTCGTTTCAGAGGCGCTTGACGGGATACCCGATATCAAAACGCCGTCGCTTTCGGATATACTCGAAACAGACGCTTCCGTAAGAAAGAAAGCGTATTCACTTAAGGAGATATAGTAATTTCATGTCAATGACGTTATTTAACGGAATACTTATGCCCGAGATAGTTACGAACATTTTATACGTTATAGTCGCGATATTCATATTCGGGTTGTTGATAATCATTCACGAACTCGGCCACTATACCGCCGCGCGTCTGCTCGGCGTAAAAGTGCTTGAGTTTTCGATAGGCATGGGTCCCGCGCTCGTATCATATACGAGCAAAAAGACCGGTATCAAATATTCGCTCCGTCTTTTGCCGATAGGCGGTTACGTCAAAATGCTCGGCGAAGACGAGGAAAACGACGATCCCGCGGCTCTCAATAAAGCAAAACCGTGGAAAAGACTCATAATACTTTCATCCGGCGCTCTTATGAACATTCTTACCGGCGTT
>CACYEW010000244.1 GCA_902773455.1 uncultured Ruminococcus sp. | reverse complement strand
GAATATCTCCGAAAACTGAGCGCTCCTGTAACTGCGCGGCACGTACGACGCCGTTTTGTCAAAATCGGCGCAGAACAGATAAAGCACGCCTTTTTTCCGTAATACCGGGCTTTGCTGCGAGAGCGAATAAAGCGCGCTGACCACGTCCGGCGACGGTCGGAAAACGGGGCGGACGGGCACCTTGTCCTTGACGACGGAGAAATATGAGTTGACGAGAAACGGCGAAAAGATGAAGGTCACGTGATCGCTGTGCTCCGACTGCAGAGAATGCACCTGGTTCGGAAACACGAAAAGCGCGTCGCCCTCGACAAGCGTATATTCGTTCTGATCGACGGTCACCTTCATTTCCCCCGCGGTCATATGGATTATCTCACACGACTGATGTATGTGTTTGGGGAAATTCATGTTGTTTTCGGTATCTATTCTCAGATACTCCGCGTCGCCGACGTTTCTGAATTCGTAAAACATAAACGCCTCCCGGTTTTTATCGCTTTCATTATACCATCCGAATACGGCAAAGTCAACGAAAATAAATAAAAAACGGAGATTGATTTTATAAAAATTGCGAAAAAAGGTAAAAAAATGAGCAAAACATTTCATATTATGAGTTGAATTTGCTCATACGGCTATGATATAATAAAAATATACAATAATATCCAAAAGGAGAAAGCAAGATGAAAAGAATATTTTCGATCATTATCCTGTGCGCGCTTATTGCGGCCTGCCTGCCGGCCTTTCCGGTCAGCGCTGACGATGCTCAGGTCGTGGCGCACTGGAAACTGCAGAACGTCGACGGCTATTACAAGGGCAATATCAACGCGGACGATCTGCAGTTCGTCGACCTCACCGGCAACGGCAACGACCTTGTGACGAGGATCGTCGGCAACGGAGATCAGCTCGACATCTTCACGTGGGATACCGGTATGGATAAAGGAGCCACGACGACCGATTCGGCGCTGCAGATAAACAATACCAAATTGCTCGCGGCGGCGGTCGATCCGTACACGTCGGACGAAACGAGCTATTCGGGCGGTTATACGTCGGGTAAATATCTTGAAACGATAAAAGGCGCTCCGATGAATACGAACGAGTTCGAACACGGCATTTCGGTCGACATCATATTCAGGCTCTCTCCCGAGCTTGATAACGATTACAACCGTTATACGGGCATATTCTCGCGCCAGGGCGTCATAGAAAGCCAGAACGAGCCGCCGTTCTCCATAGCTCTCAGCGAATGGGACGACGATCCCGCGACCGGCACGCTCGGAAACAACAAGACGTGGATGCAGTTCGTTCACTGCAACGATTTTCAGAAGGTCAATAACGAAATGGATAAAATAAAGATCGGCGCAGACGGCTGGCATCACCTTCTCGTCACGACCGACGGTATTTCCATCACTTACTTCATTGACGGCGAACCGCTCGCAACGTTCCAGGACATAGACTTAATCGAAGTGACCGATCCGAACTTCTCGTGGGAGATCGGCGTGGGACGTAAATCCGGCACGGGTCACGAAAAAGACTGCAAAAACGAAAACGTCGCAGAGGGCATGATAAGAAGGCTCTTTGCCGGCTCGATAGCCGAGATAAGAGTCATGGACGGACCGATAGAGAACGAAGACTCGCTCTATTTCAAGTCGGTAAGCTATTCTTCGATCCCCGATCCCGCAACGCCGAAGGAGTATAATCCCGACGATACGACGCCTGAGGATACCGCTCCCGTCGAGATACCGACCGACGAAAACGGCGCGCTCATAATAGCGGACTTCACGGATTACTCATACGTTTCCAAGATAGTGAACGGTCATAACTGCACGGTCGAATATGACGAAGATAACGGCTGCGCGAAGATCACCGTAACGGGCGACGACCCTTATTTCACTCTCCCGATGACGAAGGATATGCGTTTTAACGGCGATAAGTACAACACCATAGTCATCACGTACAAAACGGAAACCGACTACACCGCGGGCGAAATATTCTTTGCGACCAAAGAATCGGCTAACCTCGCCGACAACCATATCTACTACGATATGGACGCCGCGGCGGAATTTACCGAGCTTGAAATAGATATGCGCGATGACGATCAGGGCAACTGGAAAGGCGAGATCGGATCGATCCGTATAGACCCGGCGACGTCAGTTGAAGACCAGGTCTTCTATTTCAAATCGCTCAAGGTAAAAGAAGGCGCGGAGATCCCCGCAGAGACGGAAAAAGCGACCGAAGCCAAAACAGAGGCTCCGACCGGGGCGAATACCGACGCGCCGAAGCCCGCCGATACGAAGACTCCCGACACAAACCCCGTCTTAAAACCCGAAAAATCGAACGCCGGGCTGATAATCGGTATAATATGCGGAACCGTCGGAGTCGCCGCGATAGTCGCGGTCGTTATGATCGTACTCAAAAAGAAAAAGAAATAAGAGAATAACACCGGCCGGAACGTTTCAGAGCGTTGCTTTTTCACGTTCTTTCACACGGTATCCGTTCCGAAAAAACAAGGTCTGCGCTTTCGTTTTGAGAGCGCAGACCGATTTGACAGGGAGACTTTATGGCGTTCAATTATAAACACGTTATAATAATAGGTATCGACGGGGCGGGAAATTTCTACAGAAACACCGATACGCCCGGGATACACAAAATGTTCGAAGAGGGAGCCGGCTCCGACTACTGCCTTACCTCTGTACCGACCGACTCGTCGGAATGCTGGGGCTCCATGCTGATCGGCGTACAGCCGAAGGTACACGAGCTTACGAACGGTACGATAAGCGACGTGCCGTATAAGCACGGAAAAGAGCATCCGACTGTGTTCAAGGTGATACGCGACGCTCATCCCGACGCGAAGCTCGGCTCGTTTTCCAACTGGTCGCCGATCAATACCTCGATAGCAGACGACGGCATCGGGATAGTGAAGAGATCGGCCGACGATCAGACGCTTTTAATACAGATCTGCGATTTCATAAGGAAAGAAAAGCCCGAATTTCTGTTCATACAGTTCGACTCCATAGACGGAGCCGGACATACGTACGGATACAATACCGAGAGGTATCTGAAAGAGCTGAACGTTGCCGACGGATTTGTGACGGCCATCAGAAAAGCAGTCGCCGAAGCCGGTATCGAAGAAGATACGCTCGTTATAGCCACATCTGACCACGGAGGCAACGGTCACGGACACGGCGGACCTACCGACGGCGAAAAATACGTGTTTTTCGCCGCGGTCGGCAAAACCGTGCCGAAGGGCAAAAAGATCGACGTACGCGTAATAGATATGCCCGCGATAGTCGCGTACGCACTCGGCGTACCCGCGGATCCTCACTGGGATTCGGTCGTACCCGAAGGATTGTTTGAATATAATGGCGGATAAATTGTAAGCAGAAAACTGCAAATCGGGGAGTCGGCTGAGCCGACTTCTTTTTTGCCTTGGGGAGCGCCCACCCTTGAGGTAAGTGAAGTTTGCGCCTGAGGTGCAAGTGAAGCAAAGTGAAGTATGACGCAGCGCGTCAAGTGAAGTACGGCTCGCAGACGAGCCGAGATAAGGTGTCGGCAAAGCCGACTTTCTTTGCGGCTTCGCCGCCCTTGGGGAG
>CACYEW010000243.1 GCA_902773455.1 uncultured Ruminococcus sp. | reverse complement strand
TCGTCGGATTGCCGTACGTCGAAGGTCGGAAGGTGCTCATCATAGGAGCGGATTCCTTGAAATACTTTGCGATCACGAGCGGCGTGATCAGACATACGGTCAGCACCGCTGCGGCGACAATGATCCATATGAGCTTTTTCGGCAATCCGAACACCTTCCTTTCTTTTATGATTTTTTGCAGAACGCTCAGTCGATCTGCACCATATATGCGTAAACGTTGAACGAAAACGACTCTGAGTTCTTCGACGGATCCGCTTTGTCTTTGAATGTATCGCTTACCGTGAATTTATTGTTCCGTATGATATACTGTACGTTCTGCGCCGTGTTCGGCGGGATCGGCTGATTATACTTATATACCGTGCCGCCGTGGCGGGGCGCCAGCTCGCTTGTCGGCAGAAAGCCGGTGCCGATCGAATACGTTACCTCGGAAGGCGCGTTCGTATAAACCTCCACGTACAGAGAACACGCCGTTTCGTTGCTTCCGTCAAAAGAAACGTACGCGTCTTTCGGGATATCTGTACCCGGCAGTACCGCGGTATACGTGTTGCCGCTCACTACGCTTGTCATATCCAGCGTATACTGACCGCCGGAAAGCACCGCCTCGTGTTCGAGCACGGCGACGTTTCCTATTTTGGCGACGCGAGCCTGGCCCTGAAGCGCATAGCTGTTTTTATATTTGGCAAGCAGTCCGCTGCCGAAGCAAGCGGTCACTGCCACGGCTATCAGAAGAATGACGGCGAGTCTGATGGTTTTTTCGCCGGAAAGGATCCGCGGTTCTGTGCCGCGAGACGAATTATTCTTCACAAAACCACTTCCTTTCCTTACGGTGATCATTCACGGACCCCGGTCAATGTATTTTTCGCTGCGTTTTACGTACGCCGGCGTCGCCCGTATCTGTCTGACAGCGATACAGACGGCAGAATTACAGCCTTTTCTTATATTATATCATTAGAAATAAAAGATTTCTTTTTCTTATTGTAAATATTTATTTATTTAACCAACGCGGAATATATTAAGAAAACAACGCTCTGACGTCTCGCACCGATATAAAGCTTATATTGAAAAATCCGTATCGCTTATCCGGATACGGATTTTTTGTTCGTCATTCGAAGCGCCGCTGTGTTCAAACGCGCAGAGTATTTCACCTCAAAAACCGCTTGAGGATACGCTCGTCCATTGCCAGACGGTCGAGCACGACCATAACGTCGCAGGAATTGAATTCACGGTCTATGAAGCCGTTTTTCGAGACCTTTGCTCCGAAGCGCAGATACGCTTTCAAAAGCCCCGGGATTTCGGCATTATCAGGCGTAACGTCGTTTTTCGTACCGTATTCAAACGTATCGCGTTTTGCTCTTATATCGAATTTATCGCACAGATACATACGGCGAAGAACGGAGGTGCAGTCGGAATACGGCTCGGGATCGGTGCCGTGCATCGAGCAGGTGCCGATTATATATCGAAGCTCACGCTCGGCGGCGTACGTGACGAGCGCTTTCCACAAAAGCCCTATCACCGCGCCGTTGCGGTGATCGCCGTGTACGACCGCTCTGCCCGCCTCGACGATCCCGTCAGGATCGTTTTTCAGCTCTGTTATATCGAACTCCTCTTCCGATTTGAACGGCATGCCCTTAAGCGTTTCTTTCGTGGCGAGTCTGTAAGTTCCGACGATCGCGCCGGTCTTCTTCTCCGTCACGATTATCGAATCGGAATACGCGTCGTATCCGTCGTCGTCCGTACCGTCGGCGTCGGCTTTGCCCTCGTCGAATTCGCAAAGAAGATACCTGTAACGCAGTTTTTTTACTTCATTCAAATCATTTTCATTCCCGCTATCAAGAAGTCTTACGAGATATTCGGGAGTTTCGCTGATCTTATGTTCCATAATACTGTTTTCTCCGTTAGTCAAGGCGCCGTTTTTTGTTTGCGTGAACACAGCGCCGTTTTTCCCTCTCCGTACCGTACGGAGCCGTCTTTTATGACCTTATGTATAAACCGTTTTGATTTATTTGATTTGACGCAGGATCAGGCGAAAATCGCCATCACGAGCGTTCCGGCAAGCATGAGCGCAAGCCCTATGACGGCTTTCAAGCCGAGTTTTTCTTTTAATATCAGAACCGAAAACAAAACCGATATGAGCACGCTCATTTTGTCTATCGGCACGACCGCGCTTACGACTCCGTTTTGTATCGCGTAATAATAGCAAAGCCACGACGCTCCCGTCGCCGCGCCCGAATAAATGATGAAGCGCAGTTCCCGTTTGTCGATACCGGGTACCGATCTCTGCTTACCTTTGGCGTACACTATTATCCACGCCATGATAAGCACCACGCCGGTGCGGATCGCCGTCGCGAGGTTCGATTCGACGCCGCTTATCCCGACCTTGGCAAGTATCGACGTCAGCGCCGCGAAAACCGCCGAACCGATCGCGTAAGGAAGCCACGTTCTCTTCTCTTTTTTGTTTTCGTTTTTCTTTTTTTCGATCATCAGAAAGATGCCGACGGCCAGAAGAGCCGTGCCGATCAGCTTGACCGCAAGGTTATTCGTCTCGCCGAAAAGTATTATTGCGAGAAGTACGGTCAGAACGGTGCTCGATTTATCGACCGGTACGACTTTATTGACGTTGCCGACCGACAGGGCTTTGAAATAGCATATCCACGAAGCGCCGGTCGCAAGACCCGACAGTATCAGAAAAAGAAGCGATCTGCCGTCTATATGCGTCAAATCGGCATACGAGCCTTTTATGAACACCATCACCCACGAAAAGAT
>CACYEW010000242.1 GCA_902773455.1 uncultured Ruminococcus sp. | reverse complement strand
TATTCACTATTCACTATTAACTATTCACTCTTACCTCGCGTCAGCTCGCCGCGCCCCGGATAGAGCGAAGCGAATCCGGGAGGGGTTAAGGGGGTTTGGGGGTTGTAAGGGTGGGTACCCCCAAAGGCGGCGGAGCCGCACGGAAGTCGCGTAGCGACACCTTCACTATTAACTATTAACTATTAACTATTCACTCTTACCTCGCGTCAGCTCGCGCGGCTTTAACGAAAACGTCGTAGCCGTAATCGGGCGAAAAGCATACGATCACGCCGCCCGAGCAGACGGATATATGCGAATACGAAAGCGGTATCACGAAATTGCCGTCGAGATCGATAACGCCTTTTTTGCCGGTCCTCGAACCGACGACGGCGAGTCCCTCGTAATAAGGCGTGGCGTAGGTGTATAACGTATCGGCTATCCACGCGCCCTTGGTCGCGTAAAAGCCGTAATATCCGTTTTTCGAGAGCATTATCCTCTGATTTGAATAAGATTCGAATTTATAGCCGGTCGGCATTTTGAATTCGGCGCCTTCTTTGTTTATCAGCACGTCCTTGTCTTCAATGACCGTTTTGCGGATATCGTAATAGATCTTTCTCATCCTCACGTAGCCGCCGTCGAAATAAAGCGCGCCTATACCGCCTTCGTCGCGGCATCCGACGAGTATCTGATTTTCGGTCTTGACCTTGTTTTCGATCACGACCTTCCCTTTTTCGTTCATATAACAGATATCGCCCTTATAGTCCACTGCTCCGAGACCTTCGCTGTAATTGTACGCCTCCTGATATATGGCGTTTCTCAGCTTCGTGCCGTCGGTCCTGTTGATGCCGTACAAATTGCCGGAGCGGAACACGGTGAACTGTCCGTCGGCTTTGCCGAAATACGACGGATAGTTATAGTAAAGTCCGCGTGAATCGCGCGCGTCGTAATCGGATGGCTTGAGCTCCTTCAGTTCTTCGTCGATATAATAATACTTGCCGTCCTTCATGAAAAGCGGTCTGTCCTCTTTATCGCGCTCGTAGGCGAATTTCAGCTCCGCCTCGTCGGAATACGAGTACAAAAGCTCCCCGTTCCCGTTATAAAACGAGAGCGCGCCCTTGTCCGATACGACGAGCATACCCATATAAACGTCGACGGCGCGGCGCTGTTCCGTCTGTTCCGCCGGCTCAAACGACCTTTCGCTGCCCGAATACGTTACCTTATATCTGATCCTCGTCATGAGGTCGTTTTCGTCGTCGGAGTCGGGCAGTCCGCTCATAACGAGGCGCAGGATCTTCATCGAATCGGGATCGTACAAGTCTTCGCTCGCCTTATACCCGTCGTTCATTACGCCGTAATTCGATATGAGCTTTTCGTGTTCGGTCAGATCGAACGCCTCTTCCGTGGTCACGACGGGATCCGTGACCGGAGCGGCGGAAGACTCCGGCTCCGTCTCCGGCGCTTCCGTAGTCGGGGCTTCTGTATGCGTCTCCCCGGTAGTCTCCGGCGTTTTGTCGAATTTGCCCTCGGCGTACAGAATGACCGCGACCGTGATCGCGCAAAGCAGTATCACGGAAATCACGGTTATTATAATGTCAGCGCTTCTTTGTTTCATAAATCAATAACCTGTATAGCGTGCGCGAAGTACGCTTCGCGTACGGTCGGCTCCGCCGACGTCTTAATTTGCAGTTTGCGTTTTATTCCTGTTCTTCTTCCGCTTCTTCCGGTTCGACGAACGTGAAATGCGTTATCTTTTCGTCTTCCTTCGGTCTCATGACTATAACGCCGGAGGCTGTTCTGCCGTAGACGGGTATATCGGAGACCTTGAATCTGATGACGTTGCCCTTGTCGGTTATGAGCATCAGATCGTCGTTTCCGGATACTGAGGCGATGCCGGCTATAAGACCGGTCTTATCGGTGACCTTATGGCATACTACGCCCTTGCCGCCTCTTCTGTGGACGGGGTATTCTTCGAATTCGCTTCTCTTGCCGAAGCCGTTTTCGGTGATCGAAACGAGAGTCTTGCCCTCTTCAACCACGGCGGAGCCGCATACCTCGTCGCCGTCGGCTATATTCATACCGCGCACGCCGGCAGCCGTTCTGCCCATCGATCTGACGTCCGCTTCGTCGAAGCATACGGACTGACCGTTTTTCGTCGCGACGATGATCTTATCCGTGCCGCTCGTGAGATGTACCGACAAAAGCTCGTTTCCTTCGTCGAGCGTGAGGGCGCGTTTGCCCGTTCTTCTCTGGTAGCTGAATTCGGAGATCGGCGTCTTTTTGACCGTGCCGTTCTTCGTCACCATAAACAGATATTTGTCTTCTTCAAACGATCTGACCGGTATCAGCGCCGTTATCATCTCTCCTTCGGATATTTCAAGCAGGTTGACCACGTTTGTGCCTTTGGCGTTCGCGCCGGCTTCGGGGATCCTGTAAGCTCTCGATACGAATACCTTTCCGGTGTTCGTGAACAGCATCAGATCGTCGTGCGTGTTCGATATCACGACCTTGTCGACGTAGTCCTCGTCCTTCGTCGCGGTGCCGCGTTTGCCCGTGCCGCCGCGTCTCTGCGCGTTATACTCTGTTACGGCTCTGCGTTTGAAATAACCGCCTCTCGTCATGGTTATGACGCAGGTCTCGCGTTCGATAAGATCTTCGTCCAGGATCTCGTCTTCGCATTCCTCTATCTGCGTTCTTCTCGCGTCGCCGAATTTCTCTTTGATCTCGAGAAGCTCTTTTTTTATTATCTCGAGCACCTTGCCTTCGTCCGCGAGCACGCCTTCGAGCTCTTCAATGAGCTTTTCGAGTCTGTCGAGCTCTTCTTCGATCTTGAGCGTTTCAAGGTTCGACAGTCTGCCGAGCTGCATATCGACTATCGCCTGAGCCTGTATATCGTCGAGCGGGAAAGCCTCGCACAACGCAAGCTTCGCGTCCGGTATCGACTTCGACGCTCTGATTATCTTTATGACCTCGTCGATATTGAG
>CACYEW010000241.1 GCA_902773455.1 uncultured Ruminococcus sp. | reverse complement strand
TCACATTCCGACTGTTAAGTATTTTGGCGACGATTTGCTGTGCAGATTGCAAAAAGCGTTTTCCTGCCTGTGAAAGAGAATAACCCAATATGACACTTTCTCTGATTGAAAGATGTCAAAGTGGGTTAGTTTCTTCTTTACATAGCCTCTTCCTACCGCTTCTTTTGTCATAAGTTTATTAAAAGTTCACAAAAAAGACCAAAATCAAAAGAAATGCCGCTTGAAAGTTTTTATAATATATTATATAATATTATTATGCCTTAGATATAATGAACGAAGTGTTTTTTGTATATATTGCATAATTTTCTAAATAAAGTAAAGGAGGTGCTTTATGGATACAACTCAGATTATTATCCTGTGTGCTGCCATCGGAGTCGGTATGCTCGTGATCGGACTGATAATCGGAATCATCGTCCGTAAAAAGATCGGTGAAGCCAAGATCGGTTCCGCGGAGCAGAAAGCCGCCGAGATCATAGACGAAGCTGAGAAAACCGCCGAAGCAAAGAAAAAAGAAGCTTTGCTTGAAGCTAAGGAAGAAATACTTCGCAGCAAGAACGAAGCGGATAAAGAGCTGAAAGAACGCCGCAAGGAAGTTTCCAGACTCGAAAGCAGAGCTCTTGCAAAAGAGGAAGCGCTCGATAAAAAGCACGAAAATCTCGATCACAAAGAAGAGATCTTGAACAAAAAGATCAAAGAAAACGCAGAGCTGACCGAACAGATCGAAAAGATCAAAGAAAGCGAACTGCAGATGCTCGAACGCATCGCAGGGCTCTCCGCCGAAGAGGCGAAAGCCGAAATGCTCTCGAGCCTCGAAGAAGAGGTCAAACTCGAAAAAGCGCGCAAGCTCAGAGAGCTTGAAGCGGAGTACAAAGAGGAGGCTGACGAAAAAGCCAAAAACATTCTCTCTCTCGCGATACAGCGCCTTGCCGCGGATCACGTCGCGGAGGCGACCGTTTCGGTCGTATCTCTGCCTAACGACGAGATGAAGGGCAGGATCATAGGCCGCGAGGGCAGAAACATCAGAACGATCGAAACGCTGACCGGAGTCGATCTCATAATCGACGATACGCCCGAGGCGATAACGATATCGAGCTTCGATCCCGTACGCCGCGAGATAGCGCGTCAGACGCTCGAAAAGCTGATATCCGACGGGCGCATACATCCCACGAGGATCGAAGAGACCGTTGAAAAATGCAGAAGAGACGTCGAGGCGACTATCAAAGCCGCAGGCGAACGCGCAACGTTTGAGACCGGAGTACACGGCCTGAACGGCGAGCTCGTCAAACTGCTCGGCAGACTCAAATACAGAACGAGCTACGGTCAGAACGTTCTCAATCACTCCATGGAGGTCGCTTATATCGCCGGTATCATGGCTGCCGAACTCGGCGCCGACGTCGCGCTTGCAAAACGCGCCGGCCTGCTTCACGATATAGGAAAGTCGATGACTCAGGAGATAGAAGGCTCGCACGTACAGATAGGCGTAGACCTTGCAAAGAAATATAAAGAGAACAAAGACGTCATTCACGCGATCGAAGCGCACCACGGCGACGTTGAAGCGAAGACGATCACCGCGGTCATCGTTCAGGCGGCTGACGCCGTATCGGCGGCGAGACCGGGCGCGAGACGCGAGGATCTCGAAAACTACATCAAGCGTCTGCAGAAGCTTGAAGAGATCGCGAAGAGCTTTCCCGGCGTTGATAAATCGTACGCCATCCAGGCAGGCCGTGAGGTCCGCATAATGGTCAAGCCCGAAGAGGTCGACGACGAAAAGATGGTGCTCATCGCGCGCGATATAGTAAAGAAGATCGAAGAAGAGCTCGAATACCCGGGTCAGATCAAAGTCAACCTGATCCGCGAGAGCCGTTACGTAGACGTAGCGAAATAAAAACCGACTGCCGCAAACGGTTCAATACCGTTTCCGGCGGTCTTTTTATCGTAAAAATGAAAGTAAAATCAAAAAAGGTATTGAATTTTTTTATTTTTTGTGATAAAATAAAACATCATCAATTCGAAAGGCTGTGAATTTATGTTAAAGGTCACATCGATAAAAGAAATATTTGAAAAAGCCGGGCAGCTTAAGGATCAGTCCGTCGTGACCGGCGGCTGGATCAGAACGGCGCGCCGCAGCAAAAACGTCGGCTTTATAGAGCTTTACGACGGCACGTGCTTTCAGGCTCTTCAGGTCGTGTATTCACCCGATCTGCCCGGAGTCGAAGAGGTGGACGCGCTTATAACCGGCTCGTGCATCATCGTCACGGGTAAACTCGTGCACACGCCCGACGGCAAACAGGCGTACGAGCTGCAGGCTGAAAAGATAGATATAGAGGGATCCTGCGACCCGTCGTACCCCTTGCAGAAAAAGCGTCACGGTTTTGAATATCTGCGTACGATACCGCATCTGCGCCCGAGAACGACGACGTTTTCCGCCGTGTTCCGCGTTCGCTCCGTGCTTACGTTCGCCATACACAAATTCCTCTGCGACAGAGGCTTTGTGAACGTCACTACGCCGTGCATCACCACCTCCGACTGCGAGGGCGCGGGCGAGACGTTCCGCATCACGACGATAGATCCGGCAAATCCGCCGAAAAACGAAGACGGCACGGTCAACTACAAAGAAGATTTCTTCGGCAAAAAGACTTATATGACCGTTTCGGGTCAGCTGAACGTCGAGCCGTTCGCTCTGGCGCTCCGCAACGTTTACACGTTCGGACCGTCCTTCAGAGCGGAGAACTCCAATACGCCGCGTCACGCCGCCGAATTCTGGCAGGTCGAGCCGGAGATGGCGTTCTGCGACCTTGACGGACTTATAGAGACCATCGAGGCTATGTCGAAATACATCATCAAATTCGTTATGGATCACTGCCCGGACGAGCTTGCGTTCTTTGATAAATTCATTGAACCGGGCTTGATAGCGAAGCTTGAAAAGACCGTCAGCTGCGATTTTGCACGCATCACGCACAAAGAAGCGATCAGGGTGCTGAAAGAGAGCGGCAAGCAGTTTGAAGTTCCCGTTACTGACGACGGATCGATACAGACCGAATACGAGAGATACCTTGCCGAAGAGTATTTCGGACGCCCCGTATTCGTAACCGATTATCCGAAGAACCACAAGGCGTTTTATATGAAGGTCAACGACGACAACGAAACGGTTGCGGCGACCGACCTGCTCTTCCCGGGACTCGGCGAGATCGTCGGCGCCTCCGAACGTGAAGCGAGATACGACGTGCTCTTGCAGAGGATCAACGAGATGGGCCTCGATCCCGAAGAGTACGGCTGGTATCTGGATCTTCGCAGATTCGGTACGGCGACTCACAGCGGCTTCGGTATGGGAGTTGAGAGAATGATGAGATTTATCACCGGTATCGACAACATACGCGACGTTATCGCGTATCCGCGCACGCCGAAAAATGCGGAATTTTAATAACGCAAGGCAGGATCAGCTCAAAAAAAGAGGCGCCGTTCTTATAACCGGCGCCTCCTCGGGGCTCGGTCTTGCTTTTTCTTACGAATTTGCTTCGCACGGCTTTGACGTCGTTATGACGGCGAGGAACAAAGAGATCCTCACAGCCGAAGCGGAGAAGATAAAAGAAAAATACGGCGTTACAGCCGCCGTATATATATCGGATCTTTCCGTAAACGGCGCGGCGCAAAAGCTTTATGAGCAGATAAAAAGCGACGGCCGTACGGTATCGGTCCTTGTTAATAACGCCGGAGCGGGTACCTGCGGCGAAAGCCGTTTGATCGGATCGGATAAAGATACCGATATGATAAACGTAAATATCACGTCCGCGACCGTTTTATCGAAGCTTTATGCAAACGAATTCGTCGAGGCGGGCGGCGGCGCGATATGTAACGTCTGCTCCGTCGGCGCGTTTCAGCCGGGACCTTACACGGCGTCGTATTACGCTTCGAAAGCGTACCTTTATAACTACACTCTCGCGCTTCGGTGCGAGTTAAGTAAATACGGCGTCGCGGTGACGGCGCTTTGCCCCGGTTCGATCGATACGCCGTTTTTCGGTAAAGCGAACGCGCCGGAACCGAAAAACGCTATGGACCCCGCTAAGGTCGCCGGATACGGATATAAAAGCCTGATGAAAAATAAAAAAACGGCAATATGCCCGTTTTATAACCGCCT
>CACYEW010000240.1 GCA_902773455.1 uncultured Ruminococcus sp. | reverse complement strand
TACAACGGAGGTGCTTATTATGAGTCTCAGTACAAGATTCGCCGCGATCAAAAAGAAGATCGGCGGCAACAGAGAGCTGACCGGATTTGAGTTCACGTTCGGAGCGAGCCGGCAGGAGCTGAACGGCATAACCGGGATGAACCGGGCGAATACGAGGATACTTTCCGAATTGCAGTACGCCATAGCGTTATCTGCCGAGCTTTGCGGCAAATACGACGCTCTGCTCGATTCGGTTTTGTCGTATCTTGAAGACGAGATCAAGAATAACGGCGTTCTGACAAACGCCGCGTGCGAGGCGGCGGAGCAGAAGCTTCTGCCGATGAAGGACGACGCGAAATCGTACGATATAATCCTCGCCGGTCACGCGCATATCGATATGAACTGGATGTGGTCGTGGCACGAGACGGTCGCCGTCACGCTTGCGACCTTCAGAACGATGCTGAAGATCATGGACGAATATCCCGACTTCACGTTTTCTCAGTCGCAGGCGTCGGTATATAAGATCGTCGAGGAATACGAGCCAGAGCTCATGGAGCCGATCAGAAAGCGCATAGCCGAGGGCAGATGGGAGGTCACGGCTTCGCAGTGGGTGGAGTGCGACAAAAATATGCCCTCAACCGAATCGATGATAAAGCATATCGAATATACGAAGCATTATATGAAAGACGTCTGGGGAGCAGATCCCGATTCGCTTCAGATCGAGTTTTCGCCGGACGCTTTCGGTCACAGCGCGAACATTCCCGAAATAGACGCTCACGGCGGCGTGAAATACTATTACCATTGCCGCGCGCTCGGTGAAAATCACACGCTCTACCGCTGGAGATCGCCTTCCGGCGCGGAGCTGCTCTGTTACAGAGAGCAGGAATGGTATAACAGCGCGATAACTCCGAAAATAGCGCAGATAGTTTTCGATATCTCGCACCGCACGGCGGGATTGAAGACCTCTCTCATAGTTTACGGCGTGGGCGACCACGGCGGCGGACCGACGAGGCGCGACGTTGAATGCGCGTATGAGATGATGAAATGGCCGGTGTTCCCGTCTATACGTTTCGGCACTTTCCGCGAATTTTTCGGTATCGCCGAGCAGGTGCGCGACAAGGTGCCGGTCGTAGAACGCGAGATCAACTTCACGCACACGGGCTGCTTCACCACGCAGAGCAGGATCAAGCTCGGCAACAAGATGACCGAGAAGGCCTTCCGCGACGCGGAGGATCTTTCCGCGTCGGCAAAGCTGCTTGCGGGCAGAAATTACAGAGGCGACGCGCTCGAGACCTCTTACAGAAACGTGCTTTTCACGCATTTTCACGACATAATCACCGGCTCCTGCGTGCAGGACAGCCGCGAGTACGCCATGGCTTTATACTCTCAGTCGCTCGCGCTTGCGAACAACGAATCGCTTTGCGCGATGAGAGCGATATCCGAATCGACCGATACGTCGATGATCGCGACCGAAAAAGATCCGTCGTCGCAGTCGGAGGGCGCCGGAGTCGGTTACGGATACAGTTACTTTTCCGGCAAGCCCGCTCCGGAAACGGGCGGCGGTCTGACGAGGATATTCACGGTATTCAACCCGACCGCGGTCGACAAGGATGAAAACGTCGAGATAACCGTCTGGGACTGGCCCGGCGATATGAGATATATCAAAATGACCGGAGCCGACGGTTCGCCCGTTGAATTTCAGGTGATAAGCGGTATCGAACGGTATTGGGATCACAGATTTTTCCGTCTGCTCGCAAAGGTAAAGGTCGAAGCGCTCGGTTATACGACCGTCGTTTTGTCCGAAGCTCCGTTCGAAGGGCTTTACCCGGTCTATACAAACGCTTTCGCCGCGGCGGATCACCCGAACGGCAACGCCGTGCTCGATAACGGCGTAATAAGAGCCGAGATAGATTACACGACCGGCTCGATAATATCGCTCAAAGACGTAAAAACGGGATTTGAATATATCGAAAAAGGCAAAGCCGGCTCGTTCGTACTTATAGATACCGAAAGGCAGTCGTCGGACGCGTGGCATATCGGCAAATATCAGAAGATAACGCCCGTAACGAGAATTGTGCGTTTCAACACCTCAGGCGGTAATCTCAGGCAGTCGGCGAGCTTCGAGCTTACCGTGCTCGGAAGCCGCATAAACGCCGAAATAAGCCTTTCAAAAGGCGCAAAGCACCTCGAAATAAAGACCGAGGTCGACTGGAACGAGGTCGGCGGCGAGACCGTGCCGGTGCTTGCTTTCGCTCTGCCGCTTTCGTATAAAGCGGAAAAATACTGTTACGACGTACCGGCGGGAGCCGTTTTACGCAAACCGATGGACTTTGACGTATCGGCGCTGAATTTCGCCGCCGCTCAGAACGGCGACAGATGCGCGGCGCTGACAGTCGACAGCAAGTACGGTTACAGAGCGCGTGAAGACGGAACGCTGATCTCGACGCTCATAAATTCCGCGGTATTCCCGGATAAGTATCCCGAGCGCGGAATACACAGAATAACCGTCAATATCGCCCTGACCGGTGCGGACGTGAAAACGCTTACCGAATACGCCGACTCGGTCAACAGAAAGCTCGCGTATATCCCCGCGTCGTCGCACAAGGGCGCGCTCAAAGCGCACGGCTCTCCGTTCGGCGTAAAATGCAAAGACGGCGTCGTATCGGGTATCGAGATATCAAAAGACGGTTCTTCTCTGCTCGTCAGAGCATATTCCGTATCGGAAGCTTCAAGCCTTGAACTGACCTTTGACAAGCCCGTGAAGGACGCGTACGCGGTCGATTAT
>CACYEW010000239.1 GCA_902773455.1 uncultured Ruminococcus sp. | reverse complement strand
TTCCGATCTGGTCCGTACCGGTACCGGCCTGAACTATCTGTATGCCGTTTACCACCGCCGGCTCGTCTATGAACGTATGCGAGTGACCGCCGATGATTATATCGACGCCCCAGGACGGATCGAGCTTTTCGGCGAGCAGATTGTCTTCTTCAAAACCGATATGCGTCAGAAGGATCGTGAGGTCGATATCGAGGGAGTTATAGGCGTTGCAAAGTCTGCCTATTTCGTCGACGGCTTCGTTGATGTTGACGAACGTGCCTACGAGACCGTCGTTTTTCGTCTGCGCGAGCACCTGCTCGGTCAGTATGCCGATGAAGAGTATCTTCATACCGTCGATCTCTTTTATAAGATAAGGACGGAAAAGGCGCGCGTTGTTCGTCTTAATGTGGAAATTCGCGTTTATTATCGGGAATTTTGCGCATTTTTCAAGAAACAGAAGATGCGCTATACCGTAGTCGACCTCGTGGTTGCCGAGCGTTACGACGTCGGGCGAGAGCATATTCATTATTTCGATAGTCGAAATCCCCTTGAATTCCGAGTCGATGACCGAGCCGCGGAACATATCTCCCGCCACGCAGTAGATCGTGTTTTTTTCTTCTTCTTTTACCTTGTTGATGTAGCCCGAGAGCATCGAAACGCCGCCGACGAGATTTTCGTCTACCGTCTCGGCGAAAAAGTCGCCGTGCATATCGTTTGAGTGGAGTACGGTCAGCTTTTTGAATCTTTCGTTGTTTTCCATTTTGAAACCTCAACCTTTCGCAAGCACTTCGTTAAGTCTGTCGACGAATTCGTTTTTCTTCGCTTTGACTACGACGGAAACGTTCGCCTCTCCGATCTTCGGCATGGAATCGTACGTGAAGCCTTCTTTGTAGAAGATCACGAGACCGTGAGTCTCACCCTGCGCGGTTATGCAGCTGCCGAAGCATTTGACCGTTTCAAGCACGAAATCGTCCCAGCAGAGGCACGCCATGGCCACCGCGTCGGGCAGATCGACCGCGTTTATGCCGTTGCCCTTTTTGAACTGCAGAAGCTTGCCGGTCGCCTTTGCGATGAACGGCTGAAGTCCTTTTCCTTCAAGCATCTGTCCCCAGCGTTCTTCGCTTACCCACGTCGGTTCGTCGTCCATATCGAGGCCTATGACTGTCACCGGTACTCCGAGTCCGAGCATTACCGAATAAGCTTCCGCGTCTTTATATACGTTGAATTCAGCTACCGGCGTGGCGTTGCCGGGACCGAAGCCCGCGGTACCCATAGACCAGATTCGCTTGACCTGCTTCATCGTTTCGCGGTCTTTCCGGATTGCGAGAGCGACGTTAGTGACCGGACCGAGCGCGAATATTTCGACCTGACCCGGATTTTCTTTTACGGTCTTCAGAATAAAATCTATCGCGTTTTCTTTTTCCGCAGTCTTTTTCGGGTTGACTATCCCCGCGTCGCCCATGCCGTCGTTTCCGTAAACGCTGAAGGTCTCTCGTTCCTCACCCGAAAACGGCCTCGTCGCGCCGGGATAAACTTTTACGTCCGATCCCGCCGCTTCAAGCGTCGCGAGAGCGTTTTTCGTCGCCTGTTCAAGGCATACGTTGCCCGCTGCGACAGTTACGCCGAGTATTTCGACGGAAGGACTTTTTACCGCCAGTATAAGCGCCGCGGCGTCGTCTCCGCCGGTATCGGTATCGATTATGATCTTATGAAGTTCGGACATTTTATGCACCTCGCTTTTCATTTATTGTCTTTATTATAATATGAGAACGGAGAATTGTCAAGAGATATAATAAAATTAGAATGAGATGAGCGATCCGGAAATCAAGAGTCGCCTCCGGCGACTTCCGTGCGGCTTCGCCGCCCTTGGGGCACGGCGAGCTGCCGCGAGTTAAGAGTGAATAGTGAATAGTGAAGGTGTCGCTTACGCGACTTCCGTGCGGCTTCGCCGCCCTTGGGGATACCCACCGTGAACCCCCGAAAACTCGGCGAGCTCGTTTTCGGGGAACCCCGGTCCCACCCCTACAACCC
>CACYEW010000238.1 GCA_902773455.1 uncultured Ruminococcus sp. | reverse complement strand
TTGTTATGAACGTTGAGCTCATCACCCCGATCGCCATCGAAAAAGGTCTCCGCTTCGCTATCCGTGAAGGCGGCAGAACCGTCGGTTCCGGCGTCGTTATCGAAATAGACGGCTGATCAATATAATAAAAACTGAATAGATATTTTCGGGGGAACGGCGTTATGCCGTTCAGGTGAAAGTCCAAACCGGTGGTATAGCCCACGAACAGCGTAAGCTGCCGAGCAGGCGAAGCTCCTGCGCCGACGGTAAAGTCCGGATGAGAGAAAATGAGCAGGTGTTTTGCCCTGCAAAGAAAGGTTTTTTGCTCCCCCGTTTTACGGGGGAGCTTTTCGTTATTATGAAAAAAAGCGTAGTTTTCAAGATCGCGTTCACGGCGATCATGTCGGCGGCCGCGGCGGCTCTTATGCTGCTTGAAATAGTGGTGCCGATAATGCCTTCGTTTATAAAGTTCGATTTTTCCGATTTTCCCGGACTTTTCACCGGTATGGCGATCGGTCCTTTATGGGGCGTGCTCGTATGCCTTGTAAAGAATCTCATCCATATACCTATGGGCTCGACCGGAGGTATCGGCGAGATAGCGAATTTCGTGATCGGCGCGGTATACGTTTTTGTTGCGGCGCTCATTTACAAAAAGATGAACAAACGCGTCGGGATACTCGTCGGCGGTTTGATCGGCTCCGTCACTATGGCGGTCGCCGCATTCCCCGTAAACTATTTCGTCGTATATCCGCTTTATATGAAATTCATGCCGCTTGAAGCGATACTCGCGGCGTATCAGAAGATAAACCCGGCGGTAAACGGGCTCGCTTCGGCGCTTCTGATATTCAACACGCCGTTCAATATCGTGAAGGGACTGATAATCACGGCGATCGTTTTCGCCGCTTACTCGGCGCTCAGACCTCTTATCGAGCGCGTGAAAGCAAAGATCGAAAAACCGAACGAAAATATTGACAAAACCGATCCGCAATGATATAATGTCTTTGACGGACCGGAGGTGTGATATGAAGGTTTTGAAAATGATCACAGCCGCGGCTCTCGCCGCGGTTTTTATTTTATCCGTATGCTCGTGCAAGAAAAACGAAATGATGCGCCCGAAGCTCACAAAAGACGGAGTTTCCGATTTTTTATCGGCGCTCGGTTCGGGCGATCCGAAAAACTGTTATAACGTCACGCCCGAAGACGCGGACGGTTTTTCCGTGTTCAAATTCGCAGATACGGGCAAGGCGTACGCTTACTCGGACGGCAGGATCACGCCGCTGTTTGACAAAGAGGGCGGCGTCGGTTATATAAGCGGCGTCGGCGCCGGTACCGGTAAACTTATATATACTTATTCCTATGAAGAAGACGGATATAAGTATTCCGCGGCGTTTTTTGACGTAAAAAGCGAAAGCGCAAGCGTGCTTTTAACGACGGCCGGTCTCGCGCTTTGCGCGATCAGACAGACGTCGGATATCGAGGGCGTACCGGACGATTACGGCGTTTATTTTGCGTTCGTCGAGCAGTATGAAAACAAAGCCGATATCGGTATAGCGATCGGAGCGAGAGCCGGCACGGTCGCGATCGGCGCCGACGGCGCTGTATTCACTCCCGATCCGGTGGCGGGACCGAAAACAGTCGGTAAGATCGTTTACGAGAATATAAAAAAGGTCATAGTCATGAACGTCGATACAGGGTACGGATCGGTCACCTGTACGGAAAAGTCCGATATAGACAGGATCGCCGCGTTTCTGAAAGCCGTTAAGACAGACAAAGAAAAGCGCGAGGCGCCGGGCGACGCCGCGAAAGCTTTCATAATAAGCCTGTTTTACGAAGACGGCAGCGCCGGCGTCGTCTATATCGTCGGAGAATACGTCAAATTCGGCTCCGACGGCTATTATAAGATCACGTCCGGCGGCGACGTAAACGAGCTTTTGGATCAGCTGCCGTCGTCCGATGTGAAACAGTAAGCGATAATAAACACCGACGCGATAAGAAGCATCAGAGCGAAACGGAAAACGATCCCCGGCGTCTCCGCGCCCGCAAGCAGACGGAAGAGAAGAGTATCCGTTTCGCAAACGGCACCGCGGCAAAATACCGGCGCGAATATATAAGCCCCGGACGCAAAAAACGGCGAGGCGAAAAGTAAAGCAGATAAAATTCTTTTCATAATACAAAAAAGCGGTTTTGATATTATTCTGACCGCTTTTTTGATTTTTATGTGTTTATTAACGGTTTTCCGCTCCGCGGCGTCTTATCGCGCGCTTTATTTATATAATTTCTTTATTTTTCTCCGTCAATACGTTTTTTAACGGACGGAAATTTTTCGGGCATCATATGTATGCAGAACGGCAAAATTCCGCGTAAGAGATATGGATTATCGTATCTCTCATCGTTACAGATTTTGCGGCACCAGTAAAAAGCGTTATTCAGCTCATCCGGCGTATTTATCATAAAAGTTATTTTGATCAATTCAAGTAAAGCGATCTGAGTTTTCTCGTGCGTTTCACCGTACAGTTCAAGTGACAGTTTATGAAGCAGTTTATAGTACTCGAGAGCCGACGGGTAGTCTTTCAGCATCACACAAGTTTCAGCGTATTCGCTCAACACCAAAAGCGTTTCCGGATGAGATATTCCGCTCGTGCGGCATCTTTTTTCATAAACGTCTTTGAGTATTTCCGCAGCCTCATCAAAGCGGTTTTTCTGCTTCAGCAGGTAAGCTTTATTATACCTTGACTGCAGAACGTCCGGATGATCTTCCGGCAGGGAAGCCAGACGCAGAGCCAGCAC
>CACYEW010000237.1 GCA_902773455.1 uncultured Ruminococcus sp. | reverse complement strand
TCGCCGATATCAAAGCCGCTCTGGACGATACGACCAGCGGAGCTTTCGCTTCCGAGTACGCTGCAGGCACTGACCTTGCCACCGCGATCGGCACGATCAAACTGACTTGGGAATGGACGTTCGTTAACGATAATCTTCCGGCTGAAACTCCCGACTTTGCCGACACTCTGCTCGGCGACCTCGCTGCCGGCACCACGCTTGCACCTACAACTACTCTTACTGCTGGCACCGATTACTGCCTCGACGAAGTTGTTGACATCTCCCTCAGCATAGTACAGGTTGACTAATTTAACTTAACAGATTAGAAAATCTAACAAGTAAAGTTTACCGCCGTCCGTCCACGTGGCGGACGGACGGCGGTAATCATATTTTGAACCAAACCGGCGTTCTCCGGCTGAGCCGGGGTGCGGCGGTTTGTTCCAAAGTATAGGGCGGTGAAAAAACCGCTTCTAAGTATCATATACTATAATAATTCATTGAAATTCAGCGAATCAGCGGAGAAAGGAGCCGTAAATGAGTAATAAAAAAAGCGTTTGGCAGTGGGTCTTTCCCGCGGCTCTGATACTCTTCATCTGCGCGGCTCTTACTCTGCCGATGATACTCGTGCTTACCTACGCCGGCAACAGCGAGTCGCCCACGCACACGCTGGAGCTGAAAAACAACAAGCTCACATGGGGCTCCGATACGGACGTACGGAGCGACGGAAGCGCCGACCTTTCTCTGTTCAGCGCATATTACGACAGAGTCAACTCCGAAAACGGCGACAGAGTGTTCGCTCCCGGAACGGCGGCCGACGTACTCATAAAATTCATAAACAAGAACGGCGCGAACGCGACCTATTACGCATATCTTTACGAACGCAGAAGCGATCCGAACCTGCCCGTTACGACAAAAATGTCGAGCCGCGGTTCTTCAACGGCGACGAGATACGACGTGCCGGACGCCATTCGCGATGAAGATATCGTCACCGTGCTCAAAGGCACCGTAACGGACGGAACGGTCGTCGATTTCAAGATCGAATGGGACTGGATATTCGAAGTGGACGACGCGCAGGATATTATAGACACGTACTACGGCGACAAAGCGGCTTTTGACGCGGCAGACGACGTGACCGTCGGCTTCTATATAGTCGTTGAGGGCGACGACGGCGATATCACGCCTGATCCGCCTCCGACGGGCGACAGTCCGATCAAATACGTCGTTGCTCTGCTTGCCGTCTCCTTTGTGATAATGATCGTCGCTTTCATCGGCAAAAGAAGAGAAAGAGCGGACGACTGACTTCTCATTTCACGGTGGTCTCAATGAAGGAAAAGAAAAGCAAAAAAGCGTTAAAGATCGTCGCGATCGTACTCGGCGTACTGATCGCCGTGTACTGCGCGTATTATCTGACGGCGATGATCGCTTTCGGCGACAATATGCCGATGCCTTTCGGCTTCGGAGCCGCGGTCGTGCTGACCGGGAGTATGGAGCCGACGCTTTCAGCCAACGATCTGATCTTCGTAGCAAGGTCCGCGGAATATAAAACCGACGATATAGTCGTTTATTCGACCGCCGGCACGCCGGTGGTACACCGGATAATTTCTATCGACCGGGAAAGCGGCATACTTACGACGCAGGGCGACGCAAACAACGTTGCCGACGATCCGGTATCGCTTTCAAGAGTAAAAGGCAAAGTGATCGGCAGCATTCCGTTTGTGGGCGTCATACCGAAATTCGTACGCACCGTACCGGGAATGATACTGACGCTCGTCGTGCTTTTCGTACTTCTCTTCCTCTCAAGACAGAGCAAGAACAACGCCGCGGAAGATAAACAGAGTACGGAAAAAATCGACGAAATGCTGAACGAGATCAGAAAGCTGCGCGAGGAAGCCGAAGCCGCGCAGAGCAAAAAAGACGCGCCGGATAACGACGGTGGCAAAAAGGAAGATAAAGAAGATCAAAAGAAAATATAATATACGATCTGCGCTGAAAAGTGCAGTACGAATGGAGGGGATCGTATGACGAACAAAAGACCGTCCGCCGGATATCTTTACGACGCGGCGCTTTTATTAGTATGTCTGGCGCTCCTCTCTTCTTGTATTGCTTCGGGACTTTTTGCAAAATTCGTCTCCGGCAACAATGACGACGACGAAGCCCGCGTGGCAAAATGGAACGTGGCTGCAAGCGCAAACGCGACGATGGAGCTGCTGCCGTCGGGCAACGGACAGATCACCTATCCGATAACCATAACGAGGAACAACGAAGTCTCGTCGACCTGCACGGTCACCGTCGTTTTCGACGAGGATATGTCTGATATCATTGAAAATCCGCATATCGGCGCCGTAACGCCGAACGAGGGAGCTTCGTTTACCGATACTCTCACGTTTTCTAACGTAGTCAGTTATCCGGCGACGAACGGAGCGACCGAGGTCGACACGATCTATCTCGTGATGCAGGTGAAAAATTCGTCGTCTCCCGTTGACGATTACGATAACGATTTTATAAACGGCACTGTCGCAAACGTTCCGTTTTCGCTGACGATCAACGTCAGACAGATAGACTGAGGAGGGCGCCGTGAAGAAAGTATTCAAAGCAATAGGCAAGTATCTGCGTGAAACGCCGCCTCACGTCATCGTTCTCGCCGCCGCTCTGCTTCTGCTGATCGGCGCGGTGATAACCGCAAGCACGGTTTTGGGCAAATACACGGTAGACACACGAATATACGGCACGTTCGAGGTATCGACGCGCCTTGCCGAGCGTTTTGCTCTTCAGGAGCACAGAGCCGTACAGGGCGAAGACGGTTCCTACACCCTGCACCCGACCGATCTCGTAACCACAAACACTTATCAGCTGATCCCCGGTCTCACAATACCGAAGGATCCGTATATTTCGATAGTTGACAAGACTTCGATCCCGGCGTACATTTACGTCGAGGTCCTTCCGACGCTCGTTTCCCCGTCCGTTTCTTACGGTATAAACACGATGTACTGGACTCAGCTTACCGGCGTGACCGGACCGCACGGCGGGCAGGTATACTCTTACGCCGCCGGACTCGTGGACAATAATTCGACCGGACTCGGAAATATACCGATACTTGCGGGAAACAGCTTTTCTCTTCCCCCGACGCCGATAACAGGCGCAGACGAATGTCTGACGTTTTACGGATATCTTATAGAGCCGACCTCGGCATCCGCAACGGCGACGGCAACGTTTACCGGTACGTTTCATTGACCGGATCACTTTTTGTTAAAAGGAGGCATTCGCCGATATGAGCAATAAGAGAAAATGGATCGCGTTGGCGATATGCCTCGTGATGCTTTTCGAAAGTCTGACCACGGTGGTCGACGTTATAGCCGCCGGCAAGCCGGACAGGACACTGTCTTCCGGCTCGGTCACGGTGACCGGCCCGTTTGACAAAAACGTACAGCTTTCGGCAAAAAAGATCAGAAATCCGTTCAAAACCGATTTTGAAGCCGTGGCTTTTTACGATATCAAAGTAAGGCACGGCAATAAAACGGTTCATCCCGACGGTCCCGTTACCGTAAAGGTCGCGGGTCTGAATCTGCCTTCGGGCAAGGATATTCAGGTCATCCACGTTCTCGACGATAAGGACGCCATAAGAGCGGCGGCAAACGCAGGGACAGCGGTACCGACGGACGCGCCGGAATTCGTCGATGCTTTTCCCGACGAGGCAAACGCGGCGTATCAGGCTCTCGGAGTACAAAACGTCGTTTACGTTGAGTATTTAACGACTGCCGACGGCTCCGTCACGCGTGAAAGCAATCACGTTATTTCTTTTGTTACATCTTCTTTCTCGGTTTATATAATTACCGCGCAGACGCTTGAAACGAACATTGAAGCTTCTGTGGGTGAAAACTGCGAGGTATCGGCAAATTTCGACGTACGCGCGCAGATCCCGAGCGACGCCGTTCTTCAGGTCGGCGAAATAGCCGAGGGGACGGATGAATACGATAATTACGTATCACAGACCGCCTCTCTGCTCGACTGCGAAGCTGACGATCTCGCATATCTGCGTTTGCTCGACATAAGCCTGTACGGCTCGCAAAGCGGCAAATATTATCAACCGGGCAAGCCGATCACCGTTTCCGTACGTTTGAACGACCTGCCGGAAAAAATCGATCCGGAATCGTTCAGAGTAGTCCACTTCGGCAGCAAGACCGAGGAAAGACCCGCCGAATATAAAGACGGCGTTCTCAGCTTCTCCGCCGACGGCTTCTCCATCTACGCTCTTGCCGCGCATGCTTACAGACATACGTACCGTTTCTTCGTGCCGACAGACGCGGAGCAAACGACTTACATGGAATATGAGATCTTTACCGACCAGCACGGCGTTACGACGTTCACCCAGGTCATAAAGGATCACAGCGAGCTGATCATGCCGCAACTTCCTTCTATCGCAAACAGCCAGACGTCTACGTTCGCCGGCTGGTACGAAGGCTCGGCGTGGACCAAGACCGGCACCGAAAATACAGACAACGGTCCGGTCGACGTCGGTACAGCCACGGTCGGCACGACCAAATTCGACTTTGACCACCTGCCCGAAATCAACGAAACAAAGACGATCTACTTATACGCGCGTTTCGGTAAATTCGCGTACGTTATCTTCCACGAGCAGTATAACGGCTCGACCAACAGCTGGCCGATAGCCGCGACGAGACGCGGCGAGATAGCGGAAGGCGAGGAGACCGCCACCGTCAGGATCGACGACGTTACGGTCGCATACGACGATTCATCAAGCCATCAGAACCTGAATCCCGGTGAAACGCCTCCCCCGCCCGCAATGGCTTTCCGCGGATGGACCACGCACGAAAACATCCGCCCGGATAACACGATCCCGGAAAACGCGCCGCTTGTATCAAGTCCGATGACCGTCAGCCTTGTGGAAGCGGAACACGTAGAAACGCAGAACCATCTTTATCCTGTATTCGCTCACATCAACTGGCTTACGACTATATCCGGTCCCACCGGTTCGGGTGCGACGTATTACGCGCCGACGTTCTATTACAGCGACGAGGGTCTTTCAACTCTCAGCGACCGCTTACCTGAACGGCAGGGCTATGTTTTCGCCGGCTGGTACACGGATAAGGATGCAAACGGCAACGGCACCGGCGTACAGATCACCGACGTCTCCGGCAATATCGTTGCAACTAACGCCCTGCTTGCCGGCACGGGACTTTCCGTTGAGAGCGGAGAGCTCAGACTTTCCGAAAACGTCACGATTTACGCAAAATGGACGCCCGGAACAGCTACTTACACGGTCCTTATCTGGCGTCAGTCCGTCACAGACGACAAAAACGTAACGGATCACGATCTCAAATCTTACGACTTTGCAGAAAGCCACGTTATAACCGGTACTACGGAAAGTTTTGCTTCCGTTGCAGACACGGATAAACAGTTAGACTATACAGGCTTCTTTTACGCCTGCTGCGACGACCCGAAGCCCATCGCCGGCAACAACTCCACCGTACTGAACGTATATTACGACCGCGAGTTGATGACGATACTGTTCCGGAATCATCCGAACGGTACAACGGTATACTATTATACGCCGACAAACGCTGCTGCCGGTACGCTGTACGGCTTCGTTAACGGCGAATACGTGCCGATAACGTATAAGAGCTTTTTCAGCGCCGACGGCGGACAAACGCAGTATACCGGCAACGTATATTACGTAACGACCGGAAACAACGGCACGCAGTACGGCTACGTCAACGACGCGTTTGTTCAGCTTAACCACGATGAGTATGCTTCATTTGACGGCACTACTCCGTATACCGGACAAAGGTACAACCAAGCAACCAATAACAACGGAACCCAATACGGTATCGTAAATGGAGAAGTTGTTCAATTAACCGTA
>CACYEW010000236.1 GCA_902773455.1 uncultured Ruminococcus sp. | reverse complement strand
TTATCCGCGTCTTTGAGCTTCTTGCCGTGATATATGATCCTTTTTCCGATTTCGTCGAACTTTTCCATAACGTGCGCGTCAGTCGTTGCGCATACGGGTTTGCCGTTCTTTTTGCCGAGATCGATTATTCTTTTGTTTATCGCGATAAGCTGTTCAACGCTTGAAACGGTCCCCTCTTTAACGAGGAACTGGTTGTTCGAAAGCGGCTGTATTTCAAGATAATCGTAATACTGCGCTATCTCGTTAAGCTCTTCGTCCGATTTGCCGTCAAGCACCGCCTGATACAATTCGCCGGCGCAGCATGCCGAACCGATAATAAGACCCTCTCTGTATTCGTTCAAAACCGATTTCGGTATCTGCGGTTTTCTGTAAAAGTATTTCAGGTTTGAAAACGATACGAGCTTATAAAGATTTTTGAGTCCGACCTTGTTTTTGGCGAGGATTATGATGTGATGCGTTCTCTGCTTCAAAAAGTCAGAACCGCCCGACATCGCGTTATTCATCTCGGAGATCGTCTCGACGCCCTCTTCGCGAAGTCTTTCGACCATGCGGAAGAATATGAGCGCGAGCATTTCCGCGTCGTCCGACGCCCTGTGGTGATTGAAATCACCGAGACCGTAGTAATTGGCTATTACGTCGAGTTTATGTTTTTTAAGCTCGGGATTTACGTAACGCGAAAGCGCGACCGTGTCTATATAGACCGGTTCGAACGGTATGCCGTGACGTTTGGCCGCTGCTGAAATGAAGTTTATGTCAAACGACGCGTTGTGAGCTATCAGCACGTCGTCGCCGGCAAACTCAAGAAAAGCCTTTACCGCTGCCTCTTCGGAAGGCGCGCCTGTGAGCATCTCGTCGGTGATACCCGTCAGCTCCGTGATGTTTGCAGGTACGGAACACTCCGGATCTACGTACGTATTGAATACTTCCGTTACTTCTCCGCCCTTTATTCTGACCGCGCCTATTTCGATAAGTCTGCACGAAAGCGCGGAAAGACCCGTGGTCTCTGTATCGAACACGATAAATTCGTCGTCAAAAGAACCTTCGCTTGAGCCGTACGCGGCGCGCTGAGTATCGTCGGTGAAGTATCCTTCCATACCGTATATGACTTTGATATCGATATCTTTGTCTTTTTTGAGTTTTTCGGCGGCGATCATCGCTTCGGGAAAGCCCTGAACGTTGCCGTGGTCAGTGATCGCGACCGCTTTGTGTCCCCATGCGGCGGCTGTTTTTACCGCTTCATCGGGCGGGATCGTGGCGTCGAGCGCCGACATTTGAGTATGAAGGTGAAGTTCAACGCGCTTTTCCTGTGCGTTATCTTTTCTTAACAGTTTTTTGACCGACATAACGCCGTCGGGTGACATCACGTAATCGCGGTCGAACGTGTCTATTTTGATCCTGCCTTTTACAGAAACGGCTTTCCCGTCTTTCAGTCCCGAAAGCTCTGCGGCTTTATCGGTCGGCAATACGGCTTTGACCTTCATGGTCGAGTCGCCGTCCGTAACGTAGAACGATACGGACACCATATCTTTGCCTCTGATCTCTCTCGAATCGCAGCCGAAGACGGTACCGATTATGCAGACCTTGGACATCTGACCCGCGATCGATCTGATCGGCACGGGTTCGATCGGAAATTCAGTGCCGTAAATGAGCTCCGCGCCGTTGACGTTAAAATGAAATCTGCCGGTCATGATATCGCCGGGATCACTGCAATCGTCGAGCGGAGTTTCTTCACAAAGGGACGCGAGCTTTTGTCTGATCTCTTTCTGTATCACTTCTTTGTCGCTTGCGTTTTCTCTGTCTCTCCATTTATCGTAATTCTGCTTCTGCATCTCGGCTTTTTGAATGATCTCGCGTTCAAGCTCCTCGCGCTCGGCATCGATGCGCTCGTATCCGGTCATCCCGTCTTCAACAAGGTGAAGACTAACCGTTTTTCTGATGCCGAACTCTTCTTCTATTATCTGTGAAACAGCTGACGCGGCATCGGAATTTTCGATAAGCGCCATAGCGCTGCTTGTCTGATGTACGTATATATCTATCTGCTCGCCGATCTCCGCCTCATAGTTGATGATAAGACCTCTCGTAAGAGCTTTTCTCGTGCTTGCTTCTATGAATATCTCTTGCAGATACCGCGCCGAAAAAAGCTCCTCGGGATATTTCGGGGATATTCTGACGGACTGCATATTATAAAAAGCTCTTATGTTCTCTTCCGTTTTATAGAGCTCTTTTTTCCCGTACAGCCGGGAAAACTTCGCGGTTATGAGGAAGTTCTTTTTATCCTGATCGATCTTTGTACTTAAACAGACGCCGTCTGAGAGGAGCTTCTGCTCATCTCTGTCGTTCGGTATATATTTGCCGAAAATCTCGGAAAGTTTTTTGTTCGCCATTACAGTTTATTTATTTCTTCTTTAAGAATCCTTATAAGGTTTTCATATTTTATTTTTTTGACCGGTTTGCCGAATTTGAACAGTAAAGCCTCGCCTTTGCCGCCGGCTATACCTATATCGCACTACGCCGCTTCGCCCGGTCCGTTGACTGCGCAGCCCATCAAAGCGACCTTTATCGGACGTGAAGGATGAAGCTCCTTTATGATCGAGTCAAATTCGGCGCAAAGCTTTATCAGATCTATCTGCGTTCTTCCGCAGGTCGGGCATGATACCACCGTTATGAGTGGCGAAGAAAGACCGAGCGAATCGAGCAGATCCTTTGCGGCTCTGACCTCTTCGACGGGATCGTCGGTCAGCGATATCCTTACCGTATCGCCTATACCGTCGCATAAAAGCGATCCGATACCGACGGCGCTTTTATATAAGCCCATCCGCTTGGTACCCGCCTCGGTCACGCCTAAATGTAAAGGATATTCACATCTTTGAGCGATCAGTCTGTTCGCTTCGATCATCGTCTTCACGTCTGAAGATTTGACGGATATAACAATATCGTCAAAATCGAATTTTTCAAGAAGCGACGCGTGATAAAACGCGCTTTCAGCAAGAGCTTCAGCCGTAGGTGCGCCGTATTTACCGAGTATTTGCTTTTCGAGAGAACCGCCGTTGACGCCTATTCTGATCGGAACGCTTTTCAGTTTTGCCGCTGCCGCGACGGCTTTGACCCTGTCTTCGTCGCCGATATTGCCGGGATTGATCCTTATTTTATCTATCCCCGCGTCAATACAGGCAAGCGCCGTTTTGTAATCAAAATGTATATCGGCAACGAAAGGCGTATACGGGAATTCTTTTTTGAATTCGTATATCGATCTTGCGTCCTCAGGCTTGATAACGGTAAATCTTACTATGTCGCATCCGGCGTCGACGAGCCTTTTTATCTGCTCTTTTGAAGCCTTAATATCAGCCGTATCGGTGTTGAGCATCGACTGTATCGTGATACGGGAGCCGCCGCCGATGCTCACGCCGTTGGCTCTGACCTCTTTTGACAATCTTCTCATGCGAATAATGAAATAATATCCTTGAACGTGATCACGACCATCAGAATAAGCAGTACGATGATGCCCGCAAGATGCACGTAACCTTCGTATTTCGGATTGATCGGCTTGCCTCTGACCATTTCTATAAGAACGAAAACGATACGCGAACCGTCAAGAGCGGGAAGCGGAAGCAGGTTGAATATACCGAGATTCATCGTTATGAATATGCTGATATATACGAGATTTGAGATGCCGAGCTTTGCGCTCTCCGCTACCGCCTTAGTAACTCCGACAGGTCCGGAGACGGCGCTCAAACCGTATCTGCCGGTTATGAGATCGAACAGCGACTGCCAGATCATTTTTATGGTGGAAAACGATGCGTGCAGAGAGTATGAAACGACGTTTCCGAACGTTTTCTCTAATGCCGAGACTTTGAAAAACATTTCTCCGAAAACGACTCCCTGATCCTCGACGGTCGGAAATACCACGTTATGCAGCGTAAGCGTTTCTCCGTTTCTGACGACGGTAACGTCTGTCGGCTCGCAGCACTGGTGCATGATCTCGTATGCAAGCTCCTGATAATACTTTACTCTCGTGTTTCCGACCTTTACGATCTT
>CACYEW010000235.1 GCA_902773455.1 uncultured Ruminococcus sp. | reverse complement strand
GCGGAGAACACCGTCAAAAACGGCTCGGATATTATGCGGCTCGAGTCGGTGTCTATGTATCTGAATACTTTATATATTTCCTTGCGCTCTTCCGGCGTGCCGTCGGTACCGTTTTTCTTTGTGTAAAGTCCGGCGCATCCGCGTGACGCGGAATCTGTATGATCGCCGTAGATGAACGCTTCGACCTGATCGTTCGCCTCGGCTCTGAAATAAGCGAGGCAGAAAGCGGCGGCCTGATTTTTCTGTGCTTCCGCCGTGTTCGGGTCGCTTTTGAAGCTTATATCGTTGATAACGACCGTTCTCCTCTGACCGTTATAAAGAAACGCGGGCCTCGATAAAAGCGACGTGATGATATTGAAATTGTCCATCGTCACGTAATCGGCTTCATACGCGTATTCGGAGCCCTCTCTGCCCGTGAAAATCGGATCGTCGTCTATGTTATGAGGATGTATCTCGACTCTCCACGGAAAGTCGCCCTCCTCGCTTATACAGGAGGCGAGCCTGTGAAGAAAATCGGTAACGCTGTAATCGAGCGCGGGATCGGCGTTTTCGCCGAGAGCGGTCCTGTTGAAAGCGTTGCCGAGAGAAACGTAAACTCTCGCGTCTTTATATACCGATCTCGCCGCGGCATCGACCGTGCGAAGCATAAGCGCGTATCTTTCCGTATAGTCGTAAAGCGACATCGGACCGGCGTAGTTTTTATTCCGGTTGTCGTTCACCTCGCATCCGAGGATCAGACTTGCGCAGAATCCGTTGTCCGTATTCACCGCATATCTGTTCATAAGAAACGAGACGAGCGCGAAAAGTGAATCGGCGGCTTTCTGATCTTTGGCGTTAAACGCGAAAAAATCGGCTTTCGTACCGTCGTTTTTGCAGTAAAGATATTCCGGCTGACCCGCGCGGTATCCGGTGAGGACCGGCTGCAGAAAAACCCTTATACCCGCGTCAGTGCAGGTCTTTATCATACGGTCGAGCGAATCGAGCTTTTCCCTGTTTATATAACAGTATTTCGAGCCGGCTTTGCATTGCAGACCCGCAGTATCGTCCGTTATGATCTCGTTCAGAGCGACCGTAACGACGGTGTTTCCCACGCCGAGATACTGTGCGTCGGCGAACATGGTGAAATTAAGACCTTTTTTCGTGGCGGGCGTAAAGAACGCCGCCCCGTCCGAAGAAAGCGCGTCCGGATTTTCGACGTACGCCCTGTTCGCAATGACGCTCTGCGTTCCGTTGCCGTTATCGGCGGCAAGACTGTAAACGCGCATTACGTCGCCGGTATAGGGCGCCTGAAAAGTCAGCTCCGCCGCCGGAGTAACGTTTTCCGCTATAACGTCGGCGATCGGCGGCGCGTCGGTATAAGGAGAAGCGGAAGTCAGCGTGAGCTTCCTGCCTTCAAGCCGCTGCAGATCGGATTCCGAAAGCGTGCACTTGAGTTCGATATAACCGCCGTTTCTGCTGATCGCCGCGGTAAGCTTCGTAACCGTCTGTTCCGCCGCCCCGGCTTTTCCCGGTATCAGCAGGAGAAAAAGAGCGAAAAGGCAGAGCAGAGATACGGTTTTTTTCACCATATCACTGAGCCGCGTCGACTATCGCGGCGAATTTTTCGGCAACGAGCGAAGCTCCGCCTATAAGACCGCCGTCTACGTTTACGCGGGCGAGAAGCTCGGCGGCGTTCTTTTCGTTCATCGAACCGCCGTACTGTACCGTCAACGCCTCCGCGGCTTTTTTGCCGTAAAGCTCCGCGACGGCGGCGCGTACGAAGCCGTTGCCCTCGTCAGCCTGATCGGGCGTCGCGACTCTGCCGGTGCCTATCGCCCATACGGGTTCGTAAGCTATTATGAGATTTTTGAGCTGATCTTCGGTAACCCCGGACAAAGCGATCTTGGTCTGCATCGAAAGGACCTCTTTCGTTATTCCGAGATCTCTCTGTGCGAGCACCTCGCCTACGCAGAGTATGACTTTGAGTCCCGCGTTAAGCGCCGCTTTTACTCTCTTGTTGACGGTCTCGTCGGTCTCGCCGAAATACTGCCTTCTTTCGCTGTGGCCGACTATAACGTATTCCACGCCGCTCGAAACGAGCATATCCGCGGAGATCTCGCCCGTATAAGCGCCCTTGGGTTCGAAATGCACGTTTTCGGCGCCTATTTTTATTCTCGAACCTTTCGCGGCTTTGACCGCGGCGGGTATATCTATCGCCGGTACGCAGAGAACTATATCGCATCTGCCCTTGCCTTTAACGAGAGGTCTGAGATCCTCTATCGCTTTTTTTGCCTGATCGGGCGTCATATTCATTTTCCAGTTGCCGGCTATCACCGTTCTTCTCGTTCTTTTATTCATTTTCGTTTTTCCTTTCGATATTTTGAATAATTCTCTTATATTATTTTAATTCTTCTTTGTTTAATAGGGTTATACTAATCGTAAAATTTGTATGAATTCCGAATAAGGCGCCGCATTTGACGCGTAAACGCAAAAACTGCCGCGAATTTCGCGGCAGCCGTATTGTAGATATTATTTATCTTCGAGGCAGGCGATTCCCGGAAGTACGAGGCCTTCGAGGAATTCGAGCGAAGCGCCGCCGCCGGTGGAGATATGCGTTACTTTATCGGCGAAGCCGAGTTTTTCGATAGCCGCCGCGGAGTC
>CACYEW010000234.1 GCA_902773455.1 uncultured Ruminococcus sp. | reverse complement strand
GCCGATCGGCCGTACCGATATAATGAATATCGGTCGCGCCGCCGCGCCGAAGCGCGTTTTTGCGGTCTTATTATCTTCTTTCTCTGATCTCTTTCGTGATCTTTTCGATGAATTCGTCAAGCGTCATCGTTTCCGTCTGCGTCGTGTCGCGGTTACGGATGGAGACCGTGCCTTCCTCGGCTTCCTTCTGACCGATGATGACCATATACGGCACGCGGTCGACGACCTGCGCCTCGCGGATCATATAGCCGATCTTTTCGTTGCGCTCGTCAAGCTCGACTCTGACCTTCGCGTCGTTCAACGCTTCATAGACCTTCTTGCCGTAGTCGGCGTATTTTTCGGAGACGAGAAGCACCTTCGCCTGCGTAGGCGCGAGCCATACGGGGAATTTGCCCTTCGTTTCTTCGATGATGTAAGCCATGAATCTGTCGAGCGAACCGAGTATCGCGCGGTGGAGCACGACCGGCGTTTTCTTTTCGCCGTCGCGGTCGACGTATTTCAGGTCGAATTTAGCCGGCAGGCAGAAGTCGAGCTGGCAGGTCGAGAGCGTTATCTCCGCGCCGACGGCGGGCTTTACGTTGACGTCGAGCTTAGGACCGTAGAACGCCGCTTCGCCGATCTCCTCGGTGTACTCGATGCCGAGCTGATCCAAAACGTCGCGCAGGGCGGATTCCGCTTTCTCCCACATCGCGTCGTCCTGATGATACTTGACTTTGTCGGCGGGATCGCGCAGCGAGAGCACGCAGCGGTAATTGGTGATATTGAAATCGCGGTAAACGTCGAAAATCAGATCGACCACGCGCGATACCTCGTCTTTGATCTGCTCCGGCGTTACGAACAGGTGAGCGTCGTTCTGGCAGAAGTGTCTGCCGCGCTCGATGCCTTTGAGCGTGCCGGACGATTCAAAACGGAAATCGTGCGCTATTTCGCCGATCCTTATCGGCAGATCTCTGTAAGAATGAGTTTTGTTCGCGTAGATCATCATGTGATGCGGGCAGTTCATCGGGCGCAGAACGAAGCTCTCGCCTTCGACCTCCATAGCCGGGAACATATTGTCCTTATAATGCTCCCAGTGACCGCTCGTCTTGTACAGATCGACCGTACCGACGCACGGCGTCATGACGTGCTGATAACCGAGCGCTCTTTCCTTTGCTTTGATATAATTCTCGAGCTCCTGCCAGATTATATAACCCTTCGGCAGAAACATCGGCAGACCCTTGCCTACGAGATCGTCCGTCATGAACAGGCGCATTTCTTTGCCTATCCTTCTGTGATCGCGCTGTTCGGCTTCGGCGAGCTGTTTCAGGTATTCTTCAAGCTCCTCGGGCTTTGCGAACGCCGTGCCGTATATACGCGTGAGCATCTTGTTCTTGCTGTCGTTTTTCCAGTACGCGCCGGACTGACCGAGCAGCTTGAACGTTTTGAGCGCCTTCGTATAGCAGAGGTGAGGACCCACGCACATATCGACGTATTCGCCCTGCTGATAGAAGCTTATCACGGCGTCTTCGTCAAGGTCGCCTATATGCTCGACCTTGTATTTTTCGCCGCGGCTCTGCATCAGTTCTATAGCTTCTTTTCTTTGCAGAGTGAACGCCTTTATCGGCAGGTTTTCTTTCGTGATCCTCTTCATTTCGGCTTCGATCTTCGCTATATCCTCGTCGGTGAGCTTGAGATCGCCGAGATCTATGTCGTAGTAAAAGCCCTTTTCGGTCGCCGGACCGTAACCGAAATCGGCGTCGGGGTAAAGACGCTTGACAGCCTGCGCCATGATGTGCGCCGCCGTATGGCGTATGATATGCAGTTCTTCTTCCGGGGCGCATTCGCCCACGTGACCGTCGTTGTAAACAACTTTCATTTCTGATTCCATCCTTTGATATAAAATAAAACCCCTGAAACGTATCGTTTCAAGGGTGCAGAGCACGGTTCCACCTTGAGTTTAACTCATTTGCCTTTGACGGTAAGGATACGCCGAAGCCTACTGCTGTTTCAGCCCGGAGCTCGGAAACGGTCTTCGCTTAAGCTCCGCAAGACGGTCGCACCGGCCCCGCCCTCTCTGTATGCTTCGCATAAGCTACTCTTTTCTTCATCGCTTTGCTTTATTATACTACCGAAAACCCGATATGTCAATAGTCAAAATGCAAAAATTTCGCGTTTTGAATTGACAAAAAGAGGATAATATGCTAAAATTCCATTGCTGTATAAATCATATCCGATCCGGACGCGTTTTATGGTGATAAAAATGCAAGCTCCCTTTTTGTGTGCTGAAAGTCTTCGGACAGTGTATAAGAATTGTTTTTGATTTAAGGAGGAATAAAGAATATGAAAAAAACAGTTTTCGCGGCGTTTATATTCGTCTTTGCGCTTGTATTCGCCGGATGCGTCGCGTTAAACCCGGGCGACGGTACCGGGAGGAGTACGGCGTCCGTAACTGCGGGCAAAAGCGAAGACAGCCGCCCCGCCGTGCAGGATACCGAGTCGGTTACTGCCACGGAGGTTCAAACCGAACCGGCGCACGCTCCGTATGAGCTTTTTAAATTCAAACTGCTCGACGGCGGAACGTACGAGATCAAAGCGAGACAGAACGTCGTTTTGCCTGATAACTTAGTTCTTCCCGCGTCGTACGAAGGCAAACCCGTCACGGTCTTAGGCGAATCCTCGTTTGCCGGATACCGCGATATCGTAAGCGTTTCTGTTCCCGAAGGTTATACCGTGATATCAAACAACGCTTTTTCATCATGTACCAATCTGTCGAGCGTTACAATACCTGACGGCGTCACAAGTATAGGCAATTATGTGTTCTTAGGCTGCGCCGGTCTGACGAGTATAACCATACCCGACAGCGTCACAAGTATAGGCGAAGGCGCGTTCGCCGGCTGTACCGGGCTGACAAGTATAACCATACCCG
>CACYEW010000233.1 GCA_902773455.1 uncultured Ruminococcus sp. | reverse complement strand
TTTTGTTCGACGGAGAATCAACGGAAGACGAACCCGGCTTCACGGGTTCCGTTAAGCTGATATTCACCGGTGAAACGTATATCGAAGCGATACAGACATCTCCCGACGTCGAGAACGGTACGCTTGACGTCAGGATAAGACTGAACGAAGAATGCGATACGGAGATCACCGTTGCGGTTTACGAAGCAGGCGTTATCAAAAACGGCAAGGCGTCTTCCGAAGAGGTAAAAGCCGCAGAGATAAAAAAGAAGATCACGGGTAAAGAACAGCTCGTTCAAGGTATAAAACTCGATAACTTTACAAAAGAAAAACGCTGGACGCCGGATCGTCCGTTTTTGTACAGAATAGAGGTCAGAACGCCGACCGATACGTATTTTGTAAGATTCGGTATGAGAACGTTCGATTTCGATCCTCAAACGCACTACGCGAGACTCAACGGCGAGAAGATATATCTGTTCGGCACGAACGTGGCGATAGAGCGCTACTTCGACGATCCTTTATGCGGGACGACCGTCTGGCAGGAGGACTGGGTAAGAAAACTGTATTCCGAATTCAAAGACGTCGGATGGTTCTGCTTCAGGACACACCTCGGCCACGCTCCCGAATTATGGTTCGAAATAGCCGACGAGACCGGCATGATGATCTTTGACGAATATCCCGTCTGGGGCGATAACGACGGCTGCACGGCAAAATCCATAATGCCCGAGATATACGCATGGATAGACGCAAGAGCAAATCATCCGTCGCTTATAGTTTTCGACGCGCAGAACGAGGGAAGAGACGCCGCGTTTACCGACGATATGATAAGACTCGGACGTGAATACGATCTGCAGCACCGCCCGTGGGACAACGGCTGGAGACCGCCCGTCGGAGAAAACGATCCGATAGAGTGCCATCCGTACATAATCGGCGCTCAGGGGATCGGCGGTCTGAACTCGATGAACGTTAAACAGCCGATAGTCACGACCGCCGATATAGGCTGGGGATACAAGGATTACAAAAATCATCCGTACCTCATAAACGAGCACGGCGAATACTGGATCAACCGCGAAGGGGCGGCAATGTCCGGCACGGCGGGAACGTGGAACTCTGCGTACCCGAAAGCGACAAACGAAGAAAGACTTGAAATATACGCCGATCTCATGGCGGCGCAGGTGGAGAAATTCAGGTCCGGACGGTCTTATATCGGAATTCTGTTCTTCTGCGGGCTCGGCTCGTCGTTTCCGGACGCCAAGGGCGTGACGTCGGACGTTTTATCGCCCGACGTATCGACCGCAAAAGCCTTGCAGATAAGACCTTATACGAAAGAAAGGTTGAAAGACGCCTTTGCCGGCATAGGCGTTATGATAAACAAATTCGTCGAAAAGGCGAAGCGCGGCGAAGAAATAACGCTCCCCGTCGTGCTTACAAACGACACGGGCAAAAGGATCGCCGATCTGCCGGTGACTCTGAAAATAAAAAGCGGCGATAAAGTGCTTTACAAAGAGACGAAGACCGTAAGCCTCGGCACGGCGTTTGACGAATCTAAGGGCGTCGGCAAAACGTCGTTTACCGTGACCGTTCCGACGTATAAAGAGGTTTGCGCGGACGGGACGGTTTTACACGTCACGGCGTCTTATGAAGCATACGGCGTAACGGTATGCAGTCTGCGCAAATGGACGGTAAAAGGCGGCGCGTATTCGAGCGATCCCCTGCCGGAATTTGAGACCGAAACGGAACCGGTGACCGAAACGGAAGAAATTACCGAAGCGGCGAAAACCGAAACGGCGGCTGAAACGCCTGCGGCAACGAAAGCCGAAACCGGTACGGAGAACGGCGCCGAAGCGCCCCATAAGAAAAATAACGTTCTTATCCCCGCGATCATCTGCGCGGCGGCGGCAGCCGCTGCGGCTGCCGTGATCGCGGCGGTGACAATAAAGAAAAAAAGAATAAAGAAGGCAAACAAATGAAAAAACGTATTTTATCAATACTTTTGTGCGCATTGTTCGTTTTATCCTGCGCGACCGGCTGTACGCCCGGCGATACGCTGACGACGGATACTGAAAAAAGCACGGCGTCTGAGTCTGCCGGCGCGGTAACGGAGACCGAAGAGGCGACGGAGGCCGGGACGGAGCCGCCGGAGGATATAAAGACTGCACAGATAACCGTAACGTCGGTTTCCGTTACCGATAAGATCGTTCTCGGTCTTACGGTCAAAACCGAACCTGCCGATCTTGCCGGCAAGCTGACTGTAGCCGCAGTATCGGAGAGCGGAGAGACCGTCAAAGCGGAATTTTCCGATACCGCCGGTATAGAGATGAACAGCCCGGCGGAGGGCGGATTGATAACCGTTACCGCCGCGTACTCGGACGAAGACGGCAATATACTCGACGAGGCCGTACTGATCACCAAAGACGGGCTGATACAGCTTACCGAGGATTCGATACCGCTCGTCGTCGCCGAAATGACGGACGGTGAAAAGGCGCATCTCGTCAGCGGCGTCGAAAAGCCGAAAAAAACCGGCGCGTCCGGCGGTACCTACGAAATAGAACGCCTCGGCGTGCCGTCGATAACAGTAAACGACGGACCGGCGGGCGTCAGATATAATACGTCCGTATGGTATCCTTCCGTCATGAATATTACTTCGTCGTGGGATCCGAATCTCATTTACGGCGTAGGCGAGGCGATAGGCAAGGATTCGCTTGCGCACGGTATCGACATAGTGCTCGGACCCGGTATGAACATACAGAAAAACGTGCTCGGCGGCAGAAACTTCGAATACTGCTCCGAGGATCCGCTGCTCACCGCCTTTTCCGCGACCGCTTACGTAAACGGTATGGAATCGACGGGCGCAGGCGCGTGCCTGAAGCATTTTGCGGGCAACGAGCAGGAGAGCAGCAGAGGCTCGGCAAGCTCGGCGGTGACCGAGAGAGCGCTGCGCGAGATTTATCTGAAACCGTTTCAGTTTGCCGTCAGAAACGCCGGTCCCGTTTCGGTAATGTCGTCGTACAACCCCGTAAACGGCGTTTACACGTCGATAAACAAGGATCTGCTTACCGGTATACTGCGCGGCGAATGGAACTATAAAGGCGCCGTCATGTCCGACTGGGGATCAGCCGGCGCGATAGTCGACAAGGTAAACGCCTGTAACGATCTGACGATGCCCGGCGCGGAAAAAGAAGCGCAAAGCGTGCTTTCCGGTATCAAAGACGGCAAAGTAGACCGCGAAGCGCTCGACAAATGCTGTGAACATATACTTTACACGGTGACGCAGTCGCCGACGTTTCGTAAACTTGAGATGAATCACAGAGTCGATTTCAACGGCAACGCCGCTGTCGCGGAAAAAGCCGCCGCCGATACGCTCGTGCTTTTGAAAAACGATAACGGCGCACTGCCGTATAAAAAGAATACGACGCTCGCTCTGTTCGGAAACGGAGCGTATAAGACCGTGTTCGGCGGTTCCGGATCCGGCGGCGTCAGCCCGAAAAAAACGGTCAACGTCGTAAAAGGTATAAAAGATCACGACGGACTTGACGTTTATAACGAAACGAAAAACGTTTTCAGAAATTGCGATCCGCATTCCAAGACGGATCCGTCGAAGGATAAAGCGGTCACTGAAAAATACGCAAAAGAATGCGCAGAAAACGCCGACGCCGCTGTTATAGTCATTTCGCGCGATTCTACGGAGGGCGCTGACAACAGCCCTACAAAAGGGGATTTCCTTTTGAACGACACCGAGTTCGAAATGGTAAAACGCGTCTCCGAGGCGTTCCGTTCGAAAGGTAAAACGGTAACCGTTCTTATCAATACGGGTTCGGCGATCGAGGTCGCTTCATGGCGCGATCTTGCCGACGCGATAGTATTCATCGGATATCCCGGTCAGAACGCGGGCAATGCGGTCGCCGCTGTGCTTTCGGGCGACGTGAACCCGAGCGCGAAAACGACGATGAGCTGGCCGCTGTCGTACGACGACACTCCCTGTTACAGATATTTCCCCGGCAGCGCCGGAAAGACCGTTTATTACGAGGATATTTACGTCGGTTACAGATATTACGGTACGTTCGGCGTTGATACGGCGTATCCGTTCGGATACGGACTGTCATATACGGAATTCGAATATTCCGGATTTTCGGTCAAAGAAAACAAAGACGGTACGTTCACGGCGTCCGTCACGGTGAAAAACAAAGGAACGACCGCCGGCAGAGAGATCGCGGAGATATACGTTTCAAAACCCGAAACGACGCTCGAACAGCCGTCGAAAGAGCTTTGCGGCTTTGCAAAGACGAAACTGCTTCAGCCGGGCGAATCCGAAACGCTCGCGGTGACGGTGACTTCCGACGAACTTTACAGTTACGACACGGCAAACAGCAGATATATAGTCGACAGAGGCGTCTATAAGTTTTACGCCGCGTCGTCGGCGGAGAAAACGCACGGTGAAGCGACCGCGGAGATCAAAGAAACGCGGCTCGTATGCGACGTCGAAAACCGCTGCGCGCCTAATCCCGTGCCGGAACATATAATCAAATCGGAATACAAGGTCCCGGAGCATTATAACGGCGAAAACGCGATCGCGAAGATCGGCGACGCGAAAAAAAGCGGCGCCGCGTACGAGGTCGATCTCGGAAGCGAGGTCGCGGTCGGCCGCATATATATGGAATGGGAGGGACTTAACACCCCCGTGATCATAAGCGTTGCGAAAGAAGATAAAGAATACGTCAGATACGACCTAATAGCCTCGAACGGACTCGTCATCGTTGAAGAGAATCTGCACGGAGCAACGGCGAGATATATCAAAATAGAGCCCGTATCGTCGTGCGTACTGAAAGTTCTGGATATTTACAAGGCGACGGAAGCCGAGATGCAGGAACAGCACGCCGTATATGAGAATCTCGCGCTTCGCAAACCCGTAAAAGCCGCTTCAATCGAGAACGCGGGTTACGCCGCGGCAAACGCCGTCGACGGCGATCTGAAAACGCGCTGGAGCTCGCTGCCGTCGGGCGAATGCTGGTACCTGATCAATCTTCAGGAGGTAAAGCATATAAAAGGCATGATGTTTTATCTCGAATCGGCGTACGTGCCTTACCGCGTTGAATATTCGGCAGACGGCGATAACTACACGACGCTCGCGTCGTTTGGAGTCGGCGAGCTTTTCGTAAAGCTCAAAGACCTTGATATAGAAGCTAAATACGTACGTTTCGTCAGAGAGGGAGAGAACTGGTTCAGTATATACGAAGCAGAAATATACGGAGAGTAAAGGAGAACTCGTATGATACGGTATAACGGACCCGACGGTAAAATAACGAAGATTTATCCCCTGTCGACCGGGGATATCGAGATTTACGAGCTGCCGTACGACGGCAAATACGAGTGGAGAGAAGAGCTGAAAGACTTTTCATCCACGTGGTCCCCTTTATGCTGGCGCGATCACAGCGTACGTCAATGGTGGTTTCCGAACTGTTGCGAATCGGCATATCAGTTCGGCGCGCCGCTTTTGTCCGTGATCGACGCGGACGATCGCAACAATATCACCGTTTCGCTGTCCGATTCCGTGTTTCGCTCAAAACTCACAGCGAGCGTTGCGGATCTCGATCAGACCGACGAGCTTATCCTGACCGTTACGACGGAGCAGGGCGGGATAAGACAGCAGAAAGACCGCCGTGTTTTACTGCGCGTAGACAGACGGAAGATAAACTGGTGCGACGCGGTTTTTGAAGCGGGAGAATGGATGCGCTCGTTTCTGCGCGATACCGTTAAGATCCCGGATAACGCGAGACTCCCTTTATATTCGTCGTGGTATAATTTTCACCAGGAGCCGGAGCAGGATCTGCTTGAAAAGGAGCTTGAGCTTGCCGCGAAGATCGGTTTCAAAACGTTCATCCTCGACGACGGCTGGCAGTTCGAGGGAAATAATACCGGCGATTACGACAAATGCGGCGACTGGCACGTCGCGGAAGACAAATTCCCCGATTTCAAGTCGTTTTGCGATAAGGTGCATTCGTTCGGGCTGAAAATGCTCGTATGGTTCCCGGTGCCGTTCGCCGGCTTCGATTCAAATGATTATAAACGGTTCAAGGATAAAATGGCGTTCGACCGTCCGGATTTCCGCGCCGGCGTTCTCGACGTCAGATACAAAGAGATAAGAGAATATATAATCGGCGTTTATAAACGTATGCGGTCCGATTACGGGATCGACGGGCTGAAGCTCGATTTTATCGACGCGTTCAAAGCCGACCCGTCGGAGATCGCGCCGTATAACGAGGGTATGGATACCGAAAACCTCGACGAGGCGGTAAGGATACTTATGGACGAGATATACGCAGAGATGACCGCGCTCGATCCCGATTTTCTGTTTGAATTCCGTCAGAACTATATCGGTGCGGAGATAGTCAATCACTGCAATATGCTCCGCGTGGCCGACTGCGCCGCCGATTCGGTGACGAACAGGATCGGTACAGCGCCGCTCCGCCTCGTAAACGCAAAAACGGCGATACATTCCGATATGCTCTTATGGGGGCATAACGAATCGCCGCTGAACTGTCAGAGACAGCTGTTGAACGTTTTGTTCTCGGTACCGCAGATATCCGTGCGGCTGACCGAGATACCGGAAAAACAGCTTCTGACGGTAAAGAATTTCGTCAGATACTGGACCGAAAACAGAGAAATACTGCTTGACGGCAAATTCAGAGCCGTTCACCCCGACGCGAACTATACGTCGATGTCGGCGGAGGGCGAGGATAAAAAGATCAC
>CACYEW010000232.1 GCA_902773455.1 uncultured Ruminococcus sp. | reverse complement strand
GGCGGCAATATCGGCACGCCGCTGATAGGAAAGGTCGAAGAGATGAATGAAAACGATACGGTCGTCGTCGAGCTGTCTTCTTTCCAGCTTCAGACGATGAAAAGATCGCCTTCGGTCGCCGCCGTGACAAACGTTACGCCGAACCATCTCAACTGGCATACGGGCATGGACGAATACATCGCCGCCAAATCGAACGTTTTCGCGCATCAAAGCGAAAACGACCGCGTCGTTCTGAATTACGAAAACAGCGTTACGAGAGGATACGCGGAAAAAGCTGCGTCAAGAGTCTGCTTCTTCTCTTCCAAACGGATACCGCCCGATAAAGACGCCGTATACGAGGAAAACGGATCGATATATTTAAGATATGAAGGCAAAACGGAAGAAATAATCAAAACCTCCGACATAAAGATCCCCGGCAGGCACAACGTCGAAAACTATATGACCGCTATCGGTCTCACCGCCGGACTCGTGACAAAAGAAGCCGTATACGAGATCGCGAAGAATTTCAACGGAGTCGAACACCGTCTCGAATTCGTGCGCGAAAAAGACGGCGTGAGATATTACAACGGCTCGATTGACTCTTCGCCCACGCGGACGGCGGCGGCGTTATCGTGCTTCTCGTGCCCGGTCGTTGTGATACTCGGCGGATACGACAAAAATCTCGATTACGAACCGCTCTGCGAGCCACTTTTCGAGCATGCGAGAGCCGTTGTTCTGACCGGTCAGAACGGTGAGAAGATATACCGCTCCATGTGCGATCACGGTTTGCCGGAAACGCTTAACGTGATCAAAGAACCGGATTTTGAAAAGGCGGTTTTCGAAGCGGCGGCGGCCGCAAAAGAAGGCGACGTGGTGATACTTTCGCCCGCCGCGGCGAGTTTCGACCGCTTCAGGAACTTTGAAGAACGCGGAAAACTGTTCAAGAAATTAGTAAATTCATTATAAAGGAGTAATAAAACATGGCAAATCTGTTGAAGCTGGCCCGGTCTTTGACGTCGGGGTGCTCTGTATCCGGCTTTGAAGACGGCGGTCTGTCCGCGCTCGAAGAGATACGCGACGCGTACTTCGACGAGCTTACGAGAGAACCCGCCGGGAGCTACATTTTGAAAAGGAACGCACGCAAGCCCGGCTTGCCGAAGATCATGCTCGACGCCCACATGGACGAGGTCGGCATGATGGTGACGGAGGTGCTTGAGGGCGGTTTTCTCCGCTTCACCAACATCGGAGGACTCGACACGCGGATCCTCCAGGCGGCGGACGTTACGATCTACGGCAAAGAAACGCTTTACGGCGTTATAGTCTCGACTCCCCCGCACCTGCAGACGGGAGACAGATCCGTACTGCCGCCGGTAACCGATCTCATGATCGACACGGGACTTACGAAAGAAAAAGCGGAGGAGCTTATACCGGTAGGAACGCCCGTCGGATATATGTATAAGCTGACCGAACTTAAAAACAACCGTATATGCGGAAAAGGATTTGACGACAAGATCTGCGCCGTCGCGCTGATCGAAGCTGTCGAGCAGCTCATAAACGGCGGTTACGAGGGAGAACTCGATCTTGTGCTCTCCACCAAAGAAGAAATATCCCGCGCGGTCGTTACGGCGGCTTACAGGCTGCAGCCGGATTACGCGATAGTCTCGGACGTTTGCTGCGCATGGGTGCCGGGATCAGATTCGAGACGCAAGACCGGTCTCGGCGACGGTCCGGAAATATCTCTTTCCGCGATAACGGACGTCAGACTGACTAAAAAACTCATTAAATTTGCAAAAGATAACGAATATAAGCATACCGTTACGGTGGAAGCGACGAGCACGGGAACGAACGCGAACGATATACCGCTCGTCGGGCTCGGCATACCGACCGTCCTCGTTTCGATACCGCTCCGCAATATGCACACGTACAGCGAGGTCGTTTCGCTTGACGACGTTGCCGACGCCGCAAAGCTCATAGCCGGATTTATAAAAGAGATCGGAAAGGAGGCTGCCATATGAAAGGCACCGCACTGCTTGAAAAACTCTGCACCGCATTCGGACCCACAAGCTGCGAATACGAAGTCGCAAAGATAATAGCCGAAGAGCTGGAAGGAAAATACGACGAGGAATACACCGATTTCATAGGCGACCGTATTTTCAGGATCAAAGGCAAAACAGATAAAAAAATGATGCTTTCGGCGCATATGGACGAGGTCGGACTTATGATCTCGGATATCGACGACAACGGTTATCTGTATTTTCAGCCTGTCGGCGGTTTCGACGTGAAGGTCCTCTGCGGCAGAAAGCTCTTCATTGGAGACTTCGGAAAAGAAAAGATCAGCGGTCTTATCGCTTCCAAGGCGATACATCAGCAGTCGTATGAAGAACGCAAAAAAGCCACTCCGATCGACAAAATGTTCATCGATATCGGCGCGAAAGACAAAGCCGACGCGGAAGCGTCCGTACAGATCGGCGACTACGCCGTATTCGATTCGGATTTCATACGTTTCGGCGACGGATATATAAAAAGCAAGGCGATAGACGACCGTCTCGGATGCTCGGTACTCTGCGATATCGTAAATTACATATACGAAAACAAGATCACGCCGGAATACGATCTGTATTTCTGCTTCACGGTGCGTGAAGAGGTCGGAAGGACCGGAGCTCTTATCACCGCGAACAGGATCAAACCGGATCTCGCGCTCGTGCTCGAATCGACGGCGATAGCCGATATAGCCGGAACGCCCGAGCATAAGAGAGCCGCGAAGACGGGCGACGGACCGTGCGTTTCGCTGATGGATCTCGGCACCGTATACGAATCGGCGCTCGTGAATTTCGCGCTCGGCCTCGGAAAGAAGCACGGTATAAAATGCCAGCCGAAGAAATACGTTGCGGGCGGTACCGACGCCGGAAAGATACACAAAGCCGCAGGCGGCGTGCGTACGATCAATATGGCGTGCCCGACGAGATACATCCATTCAGCCTCCTGCGTCATAAAAGAAAGCGATTATTACGAAATGTTTAAGCTTGCGCTTCAGATAGCGCTCACGTCGCCCGACGACGTTCCCGAAAGATAAGAAAGGATAAAAGATCATGATAAACGAACTTAAAAAACTCATGAAGATACAGGGCGTATCTTCCCGCGAAGACAAAGTCGCAGCATACATCGAAGAAGCCGTAAAGCCTTACGTCGACGAGATAAAAAGAGATCCGCTCGGCAACCTTATCTGCCTGAAAAAAGGAACGTCGAAAAAGGCGAAGAAGATCATGCTCTGCGCTCATATGGACGAAATAGGCTTTATGGTCAACTGCATCCAGGATAACGGCATCGTAAGAGTCTCGCGCGTGGGCGGCATCAATTATATCGCGTATTCGAACAGCCGCGTTGTATTCGAAAACGGAGCCGTCGGCGTGCTCGTGCCCGAGGGCAAGACCGAACTCAAGGATTACAACGGCGATAAATTCTACGTCGATCTCGGAGTCAAGACGAAAGCCGAAGCCGAACGCAGAGTAAAGCTCGGCGAAATGTGCTCCGTCGAATCCGGCATCGTAAAGCTTTACGGAACGAAGTACGCCGGCAGACCGTTCGACGACAGGATCGGTTGTTACGTTATGATCGAAATAGCGAAAAAACTCGGCAAGTGCAAAAACGACGTTTATTTCGTATTCTCCGTACAGGAGGAGGTCGGCTGCCGCGGTTCGCACGCCGCTTCATATAACGTTTTGCCCGATATCGGTATCGCCTTCGACGTAACTCCGTCGGGAGACGTTGTAAACCCGTCCACTAATTTCTCGGTCAAGCTCGGCGACGGCGCCGCGATCAAGATAAAAGACAGCTCCGTAATGTGCGACCGCGCTCTCGTCGCCGCTATGTTCGAGGCGGCGAAAGCCAACAATATCAAACATCAGACCGAAGTCCTTACCTACGGCGGCACCGATACGTCGTCGATGCAGACGGTCGCGGGCGGTTCGCGCGCCGGCTGTATATCGATACCGACGAGATTCTGCCACACTCAGAACGAGATCGTCGATATGAAGGACGTTGAGGCCTGTATCGATCTCGGAGTTCTCTGCTGCTCGTTCGATTTATGAAAAATATAAGTGAAAAAACGCTTCTTGCCGTAAAGGCTGCCGAGGCTGAGCTTGCCGCGGTATTTGCGAAATTCGACGGGACGGCGAAAACGGTCGCCGAAAAAATTCTTACGGCGTTTTACGACAACAGAGTTTCCGAAGCGCATCTGCACGGTACGACCGGTTACGGTTACGACGACCGCGGCAGAGACACGCTCGAACGTATATACGCTCAGGTCATGGGGTGCGAAGCGGCGCTCGTCAGATCGAGCATCGTTTCCGGTACGCACGCACTTGCGATCGGTCTTTTCGGACTTCTCCGCCCCGGCGATACGCTCCTTTCCGTCACGGGAAAACCGTACGACACGCTCGACGAAGTGATAGGTATCGAAGGCGAAGCCGGCAGCGGCAGTCTTTCCGATTTCGGAGTCCGGTACGAGCAGACAGATATGAAAAACGGCTTTATCGATTACGAAAAAGTCGAAAAGAGGCTTCATAAAGGCGGCGTGAAAGTCGTATTCGTTCAGAGATCGAAAGGCTACGCCGCGGACAGAAGGACCCTGCCCGTTGAAGAGATCGGCAGGCTTGCCAAAATCGTACACGGATTTGACAACGTTTACTTAGTCGTCGACAACTGCTACGGCGAATTCGTTCAGACGTCGGAGCCGGTCGCTTTCGGCGCCGATCTTCAGATCGGTTCGCTGATCAAAAATCCCGGCGGCGGTCTTTGCCGCACCGGCGGATATCTCGCCGGCACGAAAAAGGCGGTCGAGCTGTGCTCTTACCGCCTGACGTCTCCCGGCATCGGCGCCGAGGTCGGCGCTTCGCTCGAAGAAAACCGGAATATGTATCAGGGGCTTTTCTTCGCCCCGACCGTAGTCGCCTCCGCGCTTAAATGCGCCGCTCTCGCATCGTATCTTTTCGGCAAAGCGGGCTTCAGGGTCTCGCCTTCGTACGGAGAAGAAAGATATGATATAATACAGACCGTCGATCTCGGATCGGAAGAAAACATCTGCGCTTTCTGCCGCGGCATACAGTCCGGTTCGCCGATAGATTCTTACGTAACGCCGGAGCCGTGGGATATGCCCGGTTACACCGACCGCGTGGTAATGGCGGCGGGTACGTTCACGTCCGGCGCTTCGATAGAGCTTTCGGCAGACGCGCCGATCCGTCCGCCTTACACAGTATATTTTCAGGGCGGTCTCACGTATGAGACCGGTCGTATCGGAATAATGAGAGCTTACGACGAAGTAGTAAAATGATCATAAAGGGTTGCTTGACGTTCCCGGTCCTTGCCGGAAACGACATTCAACCTTTTCTTTTTTTATCGGATTTCCAGAATTTACACGGTAATAACAGGCTGATAACGGCACATAATATGTTCGGAACCGAAAAAGACGGTTTCGCCACCGCGGTCATGCGACGTACGACGGTCCGTCCTTTGATCGTGTTTCTATAAAGAATTTGAAAGGAATCTGTAACATTATGGCAAAGCATGTTGTTCCCGAAGCAAAGGAAGCTCTTGCGAGATTCAAAACCGAAGCTGCCGGCGAAGTCGGCGTAAACTTAAAGAACGGTTATAACGGCGACCTCACCTCCAAGCAGGCCGGCTCTATCGGCGGCCAGATGGTCAAGAAGATGGTCGAAAGCTACGAAAACCAGATAAAGAGCAAATAAATTCCTCTTCATACAGAGCCGCACCCGGAAGGATGCGGCTCTGTTCATTTCGGGTTTATCAATCATTTACCCAATCACGCCCTAACATTAACCTGTAATTTCATATTTATACACAGAATAATAAAGATTGTATTCTATAATTATTCGGGTGGTGATTATGAGAAAATACGATATTCTGCTTTGTGACGCAGACGATACTCTGCTCGATTTTGCCCTTTGTGAAAAAACGGCTGTCGCCGCTTTGCTTTCCGAATTCGGAGTAAAAGCAGACGACGCTCTTTTATCGTCGTATTCCGAGCATAACGACAGGCTCTGGAAAATGCTCGAGCGCGGCGAAATAACCATGCAGGAGCTTATATTCCTGCGGTTCAGAGAATTCTTTAAGCTTCACGGCATAAAGGGCGACGGAGACAGGGCGGCGGTAAGATACAGAGAGATACTCAGTAAATACGCATTTACGACAGACGGCGCGAAAGAGCTGCTCGACCGCTGCAAAGGCAAGGTCAGGGTTTACGTAATATCGAACGGTAAAGCCGAGGTGCAGATCTCCCGGTTCAAGCTCGCCGGGATAACCGATAATACCGACGGATTGTTTATTTCCGAGCTTCTCGGTACAAAAAAGCCCGATACTGATTTTTTCGTCAAAGCGGCTTCGTCGATTTCGGATTTTTCAAAAGAAAGAGCTCTCGTTTACGGCGATTCTCTTACGGCGGATATTGCCGGCGGGATCGCTTTCGGCGTCGATACCTGCTGGTATAATCCGCACGGGAAGGCAAACGAAAACGGTCCGGTGCCGAAATACGAGATCAGAACTCATAAAGAACTGTACCCCATCTTACACATCTGACAGGCGGATATTTAATGAGAAAACGAGTTTTTTTTGTGATACTTAACGGGTTGAGTCTCGGCGCTCTGCCGGGATATCCCGAAGAAAATAACGCGGATCTGTTTACGCTGAATGAAATATACTCCACGGGCAAGCTCAACGTCCCTCTTTTGCGCAGACTCGGACTTTTCAATATCGAAGGCGTTGATTTCGGGAGGAGATCGTGCATCGTAAACGGCGCTTTCGGCAGATGTCTTTGCAAAGACGTCATTCCCGACAAAAACGAGTGCGTAAGAGACATGACGGGTCTTTCCGGTATCCTCGGTTCGGACCCTGAGCCGGAAGGTCTTACGGTGACGGCGATCGGAAGCGTATGTTCGGCTTTTGAAAACGACGCGCACGTAAAAAAGCACCGTACCTGTTCCGACAAAGAGGCGATCGACGGTATGATCGCGGCGGCAAGAGCCAACGTCAGCGGTATATGCGTGATAAGCCTGCTTGACGGGCTGTCCGGTACCTCCGGAGACAAAGGCATGACGCCGTATTACAGCTCGATAAATTACGCGGACAGAAGGCTGTCTCAGTTCATGCAGATACTGAGGTCAAACGATATACTCGTCGTCACTTCGAACGCCTCCGCTTCGGGCGGTATCGTTCCGGTCCTCGTATACGGAGACGGCATACGCGGAGCAATGAATCTCGGTACGCGTTCGTCTTACAGCGATACGGGAGCCGCGATCGCCGAATATTTCGGGTACGGATCGGCGGGAAAAAGCTTTTTATCAAACATAGAAAAACAAAATCCGAAAGGAAAAGAAAACGAAAATGAAATATAACGGAAAATTACTTATCATAATCAGCCTCGTTATCGCGGCGGTCACGGTACTCTGCTCCTGCCAGGTAAACACCTCGTCCACCGGCACGAAATACAAATACGTGATGATCGGCGGTCTTTCAGACGTTGAAGAACAGACGGTAAACGGCGCGATCTGGCGTTCCATCAAAGAGTATCAGAAAAAATCCATAGACGAATCGACAAACGACAAGCTTCCGACCATTAAGTATTTTACTCCCGCGTCGGTGTCGGGCAGCGACTCGAAATCGTATTCGGAAGCTTTCACCGAAGCGGCGAAAAAGCAGATCGAGCTCGCGGCGGCGGGCGGAGCCGAGGTGATATTCCTTCCGTCAGACGCTTATTCCGACGCTTATCTTTCTATCAAAGACAACTCGAAGAATTTCGGCAATATCAATTTCATAATTCTTACCGTACCCGGTTCTAAAACGGCGGACGTTGTTGCGCTCAACGGCAAAACGACCTCGATAGTACTCGAAACGATACAGTACGGTTACGTGTTCGGTTACGTTCTTACCGCGACGAATCACGCGTCGATCGGTTATATCGGCGCCGAAGGCAGGACCTCCGAAGATTTCATTACCGGTATAAAAAACGGATGTAAAGCCGCCTCCGAAGCCAAAGGCGTCGCAGAACCGTCGCTTGAGACCGAAATAATAACGGTCGGTCCGAACGAAGCGGTCATTTCCGAAAAAGCGGCTTCGCTCTGCGGTAAATGCGACGTCGTGATCGGCGACGAAATGACGAACGGCGCGGTGAAAAAAGCCGCCGCGGACGCAGGCAAGCAGTACGCAAGCATATATGAAGACGAAGGCGCGGTAATGTCTTTCAGCCTCGACTGCGACGTTCTGACCGGAAAACTCACCTCGACCATCACCGAATGCAGACAGCGTTCGAACGGTTACGTTATGAATCTCGGAGTTGAAAGCGGTATTTTCAAGCTCAATTCAGCTCTGCCGGAGGAAGAAGCGAACGCGCTTCTCTCATCGGTCGCCGCGACGGCAAAATAAAAAGAAAGGGCGCGATTTTTCGATCGCGCCCTTTTATATCTTTATCAGTTGATATACAGATCTTTTGAAATGAATTCCGGTTCGCAGGTGAGATTTATCTTCAATCTCTTTATGTAGTCTTCTTCGCTCGGTGTGAGCATCTTAGTCGAATGAGCCTCGCAGTGTTCAAGCTCCGGCAGCTTCGTCAGAGCGTAAGCCGCGGTCGGGTTCGTCGCGCCGCAGATGCTGAGCGCAAGCAGAGCCTCGTGCAGATTGAGCTTGCTCGCTTTTGACCCGAGCGAGCGTTTGAGCGCGGTGATCGGCTCGAGCACGACCGGAGAGATCAGATGTATGTCGTCCGATATGCCGGACAGATATTTGATCGCGTTTATCATCGCCGCCGAAGCCGCGCTTATCATCGGAGAAGATTTGCCGGTAACGACGTGACCGTCGGCAAGCTGTATGGCGACGCAATGGACTCCCGTTTCTTCGGCGCGTTTGAGCGCGTAATGCGTAACCGCGCGGTCGGCTTTGGTGACGTTCAGCTCTTCCATAAGAGCCTCGCAGCGGTAAGCCACGCTTTTATCGCAAAGACCGTTTTTATAATCGCATACGGCTTTATAGTAACGTCTTATGACTTCCTGCTTTGACGCTTCTCTGCACACCTCGTCGTCCGAGATGCAGAAGCCCGCCATATTAACGCCCATATCCGTCGGCGATTTATAGATATCGTCGGTACCCGTGATCCTCGAAAGTATCTTTCTGACGACCGGGAAAGCCTCGATATCGCGGTTATAGTTGACGGTCGTCTGCCCGT
>CACYEW010000231.1 GCA_902773455.1 uncultured Ruminococcus sp. | reverse complement strand
TTTGAACAGTTTCTCGTTTTCAAACGGATAGTGATGCTGTGCGAACGGCATCGATCCGGAGTCGAACCAGCAGTCTATGACTTCCGGTACTCTGTGCATTTCTTTGCCGCATACAGGGCATTTGAAAGTGACTTCGTCGATGTAAGGACGGTGAAGCTCGATCTTCGCCGTTTCGGGATCGCCCGTCTTTTCGGCAAGCTCGGCTCTTGAACCTATACATTCCTTATGACCGCATTCGCATTCCCAGATGTTGAGCGGCGTGCCCCAGTATCTGTTTCTCGATATCGCCCAGTCCTGAATGTTTTCGAGCCAGTTGCCGAAACGGCCTTTGCCTATCGACTCGGGGATCCAGTTGACGGTCGCGTTGTTTTTCAGCAGATCGTCGCGCACGGCCGTCTCCTTGATATACCACGATTCGCGTGCGTAATATATTAAAGGCGTATCGCAGCGCCAGCAGTGCGGATATTCGTGTTCGAATTTCGGCGCGTCGAAAAGCTTGCCCTCTTCTTTAAGCTGTCTTATTATCTCGGGGTCGGCTTTCTTGACGAACATTCCCTCGCAGGGAGCGCCGTCGCACATTTCGCCTTTTCCGTTCACGAGCTGGACGAAGGGCAGATCGTATTTTCTGCCTACGTTCGCGTCGTCTTCGCCGAACGCCGGAGCGATGTGGACGATGCCCGTACCGTCGGACATTGTGACGTAGCTGTCGCAGGTTACGTAAAAGCCTTTTTTGCCCTGTTTGTCCGCGACTTTTTTCGAGCAGTCGAAAAGCGGTTCGTATTCTTTATACTCCAGGTCTTTGCCTTTGTATCTTTCGATTATTTCGTACGGTTTTTCACCGTTCTGCGCAAGCTTGCCGAGCACGGCGTCGAGCAGCGGTTCCGCCATATAATACGTATAACCGTCGACGCATTTTACTTTTACGTAAGTATCGTCGGGATTGACGCATATCGCAACGTTTGACGGCAGCGTCCAGGGCGTGGTAGTCCATACGAGATAATAAGCGTCTTCGCCGACGCATTTGAAGCGAACGACGGCGGATCTTTCCTTGACCGTCTTATATCCCTGTGAAACCTCCGCGCTCGACAAAGGCGTACCGCAGCGCGGGCAGTACGGAACGATCTTGAAGCCTTTATACAAAAGGCCCTTGTTCCATATCTCTTTCAGCGCCCACCATTCGGATTCGATATAATCGTCTTCGTAGGTGATATAGGGATGATCCATATCGACCCAGTAGCCGACCGTGCCGGAGAAATCCTCCCACATGCCTTTGTATTTCCATACGGATTCCTTGCATTTTTTGATGAACGGTTCGAGACCGTACTGCTCTATCTGATCTTTACCGTTCAAGCCGAGTATCTTTTCGACTTCGATCTCGACCGGCAGGCCGTGCGTATCCCAGCCCGCTTTACGCAGAACGTGATAACCCTTCATCGTTCTGTAACGCGGGATCATATCTTTTATAACTCTCGTAAGCACGTGACCGATGTGCGGTTTGCCGTTCGCCGTAGGAGGTCCGTCGTAGAACGTATAGTCCGGCGCTCCGTCGCGGATCTGCATGCTCTTTTCGAATATTCTGTTCTTCTCCCAGAATTCTTTTATCTCTTTTTCGCGCGAGACGAAATCGAGGGAGGTATCGACTTTCCTGTACATAATTTACTCCGATCCTTTACAAAAATAAATGCTCCCGGATAGAGAGCATAGTTATACATTATAAGATAACATACCGACATATGCCCGCTTCTGACGTGAAGCTTACGTCGCAGTCTACTCGGTATCCCTTTCGGTGCGCTGCTCCGAAGTGATCTTCGTTTTACGGCGGACTGCCGGCTCACACCGTACCCGGCTCGCTTGAATCCGCGCTTGTAAAACTACTGTCTTCATCATGGCATTTTTGATATTATAGCACCCTCGGGCGCTTTTGTCAATATAAATCAAATAATAATTTTTTTACCGTATTTAACGCTCAGCAGTACCGTCAGAACGCATACGGCGGCGAGCGTAACGCTGACGTACGCGTACCCGTCGTCGCCGGAATGCGGTATTTCGGATTCGGTATCAGGCTCGGGTTCGCTTTCCGTTTCGGTCGGCGCAACTTCTTCTTTCACGGTAATATGCGGAAACAGCGCCGCGTCCTTTCCGGCGTCGGCGTTATCGGCGGTCGAAAATCCGGAAATCCCTTTTCCGAGCTGTATATAAGCATATCCGCCGTCATCGTAGTAGTCGCCTGCCGACAGGCTGAAGCAGAAGAGGAAGCCGCCGTCTTCTTCAGCGCAAAACGACGAAAGGCCGACGGAAAACTCGTATGTGTAAACGCCGTTTTCGTATTTGACTTTTTGCTCCGTTGCCGGATCCTTTCCGTTTTCGGCGAGGCGCCAGATATAGCGGCCGTCTTCTCTTATACCGAGCTCGAGCGCCGTTCTGCCCGTATTGCCTTCTTTTGCAAACGACATAAGCAGACACGACTGAGCCCACATATTCTTAAGGGCGCAATCAGTTCTTCTGTATTCCGGAGAGAGTTCATATACGAGTGCAAAATAAAATCTTCCGTCGCAAACGGCGGCGTAAGCGTCGAACGATGTGTTTTTGATCCTGCTCCAATCGGATTCCGATCCGACGACGTATGAAAGCATACCGTCCGTTATATCGAGCCTGCCGTATTCGCCGTCGGAGACGGTGCCGTCAACCGTCGGCGGCAGTTTCTTTTTTTCGACCGACAGTTCGATCTTATCGTATTTGGGCGACGACTGTATGACCGCCGCGGCGCGGCAAAAAAGCGCGGCATGGATACATATAAGTATAATCAATGCTGAAAGCGCTTTTTTCATTTCGCCACCGATCCCGTTATTTCAAGAGTTTGAGGTAATCCTTTTCTCCGTTTTGCCTTATATCGCTTATCGCGCGAGCCATATCGGGCGCTCCGAATACGGCGGATCCCGCGACTATCACATTGGCTCCGACCGAAGTCACGAGACCGGCGTTAGCGGCGCTCAGTCCTCCGTCGACTTCGATATCTATATCTCTGCCGCTTTCTCTTACGAGCTCCGCGGCGACTCTCGTACTGTCGATCGCCGAGGGGATGAACGACTGACCGCCGAACCCCGGTTCAACAGACATTATGAGTATCATATCAACGTACGGCAGATATCTTTCGAGAACGTAAGGATCCGTTTTCGGTTTGATCGATATCGCCGGTCTTACGCCCTTGCTTCTGATGTATTCAAGCGTTTCGATCCGGTTTGCGCAGGCTTCGTGATGTATGGTTATACCGTCGGCGCCGGCTTTGACGAAAGCGTCGATATATCTGATCGGATCCACTATCATAAGATGAACGTCGAAAAACTGATCCGTAAGCTTTCTGATACATTTATACACGGGAGCGCCGAACGATATGTTCGGTACGAAAACTCCGTCCATAACGTCGATATGGAGGTATTCGGCGCCGGCTTCCTTGGTTTTGAGTATTTGTTCGCCGAGCCTTGAAAAATCCGCTGAAAGTATTGAAGGCGCTATTTTTATCATTTCGATTCTCTTTTCATAAATTACTGAATTTAATATACCTTAAAATATTTGATAATTCAATATACAAATTGTTACTAAACGTCATTTCATCATAAATCTCAAAAAACACTTGCATTTTCGTTTTTATTGGTGTATAATGTAAAAAATATTTGCAGGGAATTCGCAATGGCAAAAAACAAAGCAACCAATCATTACCTTTTCAGTCACGGAAATCATTTTTTCTTATATAGATATCTCGGCGCTCATAAGAAGATAAACGCCGACGGCTCCGTCTGCACGGTTTTCAGAGTATGGGCTCCCAACGCCGACAGCGTATTCGTGATCGGCGATTTCAACGGTTGGAAAGAGACCTGTGAAATGAAAAAACAGGCGGACGGCGGTATATGGCAGGCGTCCGCCGCGCTCGACTTTTCAAACGAAGACAAACTGAGATATAAGTATCTCATTTTCAATAAAGACAAGATCACCGTCAAAGCGGATCCGTTCGCGTTTTACGGCGAAGCCTCCGAAGACGGCGCTTCATATCTTTACGAGCTGCAGGAAACGGATAACGACGGGAGTGTACGGCTCGCTTCACGCGGCAAAAACAAAAACGTGAACTCTCCGATGAATATTTACGAACTCGATCCCGGCACGTTTTACCGCAACCGCGACGGTTCTTTTATGAATTACGTTTCGCTTGCGGAAAGGATCGCGCCTTATGCAAGAAAAATGGGGTTCACCCACGTAAGGTTCCCCTTATTCACCCGCTGCGCGGGTCGGGAAAAGATCACGGCGGGCAGGTTCGGCACAGACAGCCGCTTCGGCTCCCCTTCTGACCTGCGCGCGTTCATCTCCGCACTCCACCGTTATTCCGTCGGCGTGATACTCGATATACCTCTTCTCGAATTTGAGGAAAGCGAATCGGGGCTGAACGACTTCGACGGAGGCGCAGTATTCGAACGTAAAGAAAAAGAATACGGCGGCGGTATCAGAACGTTTGATACCGATAAAGACGAGATCGTTTCTTTTCTGATCTCGAGCGTTATGTTTTTCGTCGGCGAATACGGGATCGACGGCGTCTGCCTCGATTTTTCACGTTCTCTTACGGAAGACGATCACAGATCGAAAAGCGCGGCGGCGCTTGTAAAAAAGCTCAACCGCATTCTTTCTGACAAGTATCCCGACGTTCTTCTGATATGCGAGCCTGGCGTCCGCAGATCGGCGCTGACCAAACCTCTTTTTTCCGGCGGTATGGGCTTTGACTACGCGTCTGACGAGGCGGCGGCTTGCGATATTACCGCGCTGGCGGAGTCGGGCGAGGTCCCTGACTCCGTTCTCAACGGAAGATTCGCGGAAAATTACATAATCCCGGTACGTCCCGCGGAGCTTTTGCCGAAAGACCGTTTCGCTTCCCGGGACGACAAAGCGGCTTTCTATCGGGCATATCTGCTGTTTACGGCGTGTCTGCCCGGCAAGAACATGATATGCTCCGGTTGTGAATACGCGGATTTTGACGGGAGAAAAAGATCCGATCTTATGAACTGGTACAACGCTTCGTCGGAGCTCAATTCAAAAGTTCTGCTCTTCACGTCCGATCTGAATTATTTTTATCTGAATTCTCCGGAGCTGTGGAAGCTCGATTCCGATTGGAGCGG
>CACYEW010000230.1 GCA_902773455.1 uncultured Ruminococcus sp. | reverse complement strand
GCGCTCTGCGTGTTGCCGCCGCCTATGTCGACGATCAGCTTGCCTTTTGTGCGGAGGATATCGACGTCGGCTCCGAGAGCCGCCGCCATCGGTTCTTTCACGAGCATGAATATATCGCGTCCCGACGCGGCAACGCACACGTTTTCAAAAGCGTTGCGCTCGACCTCGGTCACGCCGCACGGAACGGCGACCGCGACCTTCGGCCGCGACATTATGCCCCTCGCGCCTATCTTGTATAAAAACGAAGAAAGCATCTGCACGCAGTCTTCAAAATCGGCGATAACGCCGCCTCTCATGGGCGTTACGACCTCTTTTTCGGGCGGAGTTCTGCCTATCATTTTTTTCGCTTTCGTGCCCGAGGCGATTATCTCGCCCGAGCTTTTATCGTAAGCCACGGCAGTCGGCTCGCGAAGTATTATGCCTTTTCCTTTCATGCATATCTTCGTTACCGAGGTGCCGAGATCTATGCCTATTTTTTTCACGTTAAGCCTCCGTCATGAAAAAATACCAACGCCGAAATCGTTTTTCAAATGTGTTATCACGAGATCGATCGGCAGACCGACGACGTTCTGATAGTTGCCGTTTACCGTCTCGACAAGCGCGCCGCCGCGCTCCTGCACGGCGTACGAGCCGGCTTTCCCGAAGGGCTCTCCGGTAGCGATATAAGCTCTTATCTCAGCGTCGGTGAGATATCTCATCTTCACCGCCGTGACGCCGCAGTCGGTCACGAGCTTATCGCCTTTTTTCATCGCAATGCCGGTGTAAACGTGATGCACCCTGCCCGAAAGCATTTTGAGCATACGGTACGCGTCTTCTTCGTCTTCGGGCTTGCCGAGTATCAGTCCGTCTGCCGCGACGACCGTATCGGCGGCGAGTATCAGTCTTTCGCTTTTCGTCATTTCGTATACGGCGTTGAGCTTGCGTACCGCAAGCGTGACCGTGTATTCGTCGGGAGCGAGCCCCGGAGGGCAGGTCTCGTCGGCGTCGGAGGTCACGACCTCGAACGGGATGCCCGCCGTTTTAAGTATATCGCTTCTGCGCGGAGACGACGAGGCGAGTATGATCTTATCCATTTCAGACCCCCGTCGAGCCGAAGCCGCCCTCGCCGCGCTTCGTTTCGGACAGTTCTTCCGCTTCTTCAAAAGATCCGCGCACTATCGGCAGAAACATCAGCTGAGCTATCCTGTCGCCCGGATATACCGTATAATCCGCGTCCGACAGATTTATCATCGCCGCGGTAAGTTCGCCTCTGTAATCGGGATCGACGACTCCGATGCCGTTCGAAAGCGCGAGTCCGCGCTTCGAGGCGAGGCCGCTTCTCGCGCAGATCACGGCGACCACGTCGTTATCTTCGTATTCCATCGCAAATCCGAGCGGTATGCCGACTCTCCCGCCGGCAGGTATCGTCAAAGGTCCGTCAAGGCATGCGTAAAGATCCGCCGCCGCCGAAAAATCGGTCTTGTATTCGGGAAGTCTTGCGCTTTCCCTGAGCTTTTTTATTCTTATGTTCATTTTTTCACCTTACATCCTTCTGATCTTTCCCTCCGCCGGGGCTTTGGTCTTGTAAGCTTCTATGATCCGTCCGGCTTCTTCGGGCGACTCGTCCGTGAAGAAGTAATGCAGATCGCCGATCGCTCCGTCGGATAACGGCTCGAGCTTGTCGGCCATATAGATCGGGTAGGGATTGTACGTAACGTTTCTGTGTATGAATTCGCGGTGTACGGGTATCTGTTCGCCCGTTCTGTCGCGGTAATAGCGGAATTCGCCTTCGCCGCACGCCTCGCATTTGCCGGCCGGCTTTTTCACTCCGGCTATATCGCGGATGATGCATTTTTCAAGCACGGTCATCGGCAGCTTGCCGTAGACTGCGGCGCCGGTGCGTACGGGAGACGACGCGGAAACGGCTTTCATCTGCACCGTGTTCAGCTCCGGGCTGAGTATCAGCGCGGCGAAGCCTTCTTTTGCAAGCACTTCGGCGGTCTTTGAATTATATACGTTCATGAAAATTCCGCCGTATATCTGAAAACCGTATCTTTGAGCCGCCCTCAGACCGCCGATATTCTGCACCATGACGTGCTTTATGCCGCAAAGCTTTACGCGTATGAGCATCTCTTCAAGCAGAGAGAATTCGTTCTGCATAACGACGGGCGGAAGCTCCACTCCGTCGACCGCGTCGCGTATATGCGTGGGCGCGTCGAGATATTCGTCTATCGGTAAAAATATGTGTGAAAAGCCGCTTAACTCCCTGCGCGGAGGCATGCCCTTCGAACGGACGAAATGCGCGATAACGCCGCTGCCTTTCGAGTCCGTCTGCCTCTGCTTCGCCGGCTCCATATACGCGGTCTTGACGCGGTGCGGATAAAATACCGTGTTTATTTTCGCTTCGAGCCTCTCAGCCGCTGTCCTGCGGAGCGAGTTTATCGCCGAGACAGGCATCGATATTCCGCGGTCGAGATGAAGCGAGAACGACGATATATCGACCGAAAAAGGAGTATTTCCGAATCTGCAGAGATTTCTGACGACGTCTTCTTCGGTAAGCGGAGCGGTTATCGCAGGCTGAGGCACGTCGCCGTAGACCGTGACGGAATCTCTGCCCGACGATAACGAAAGAGACGAAACGCTGCCTGCGCGTATATCGGCGCATAAAGTGACCGGCAGTCTGCGCTTGCAGCGCGAAAGCTCCGCCTCGGCTTCCGCTTCGGCGGCCTTCGATCTCTGCTTGTCTTCCTCGGTGCGTACTCCGAGCATTTCCGGACCTGTATTGCCCGTGAAATAACCGTCGGTAAATCCGCTCCTGCTGAAAAGCGCGGCGAGCCTGTCAAGCTCGTTTTCCGTTGCGGATCTCCCCTCGTCAAGCAAAGTCCTGTATATCCTTCCTACGCCGTAAACGTATCCGGGAGATTTCATACGTCCCTCGACCTTGAGACTCTCAACGCCTGACGCTATGATCTCTTCTATATGCGCGGCGAGGCAGTTGTCCTTCAGCGAATAACGGCATACTCCGTCTCCGTCCGGAAGTCTGCACGGCTGAGCGCATTCGCCGCGGTTGCCGCTTCTTCCGCCCATATAAGCGGAAAATTCGCACATTCCGGAATGGCATACGCAAAGCGCTCCGTGAACGAATATCTCAAGCTCCGTACCGGGAACGGCGGCTCTGATTTTATTTATATTCTGAAGCGAACATTCGCGCGCAAGAACTACGCGGGAAAATCCGCGTGAGGCAAGCAGCTTGACGCCCTCGGCGTTGTGAGCCGAGCATTGCGTGCTCGCGTGCAGTTTAAGATCGGGATAACGCGCGTGCAGCGCCGCGGCGAAGCCGGGATCTGTCGCGATCACCGCGTCAACGTCGTGCAGATAAAGCGATTCGGCAAAGCGGAGCGCCTCGTTCATCTCACGGTCGAGCACCAGCGTGTTCAGCGTTACGTATACCTTAACGCCGAAAAAATGCGCCTTTTTTATCGCTTCAAATATCTGTTCGTCGGTAAAGTTCTCGGCGCCGAGCCTCGCGTTGAAGCCCTTTCCGCCGAGGTATATCTCATCGGCTCCGGCGGCGAGAGCCGCCTCGAAGCACTCGGGCGAACCGGCGGGCAGAAGCAGCGCCGGCTTTTTTATATCGTTCATTTTATCCACCTGCTTTCCGATCGGCATTCTTCTTCATTTTCAATTATACAGTATATATCGGAAAAGTCAAATATCTTTTTTAAATCTTTTTGTAATTTTTTGATTTCGTTCTCCGGTTTGAGTCCGGCAAAACGAAAAATTAACAATATAAGGTTTATTCAAAGCGAACGGATAATGTATAATTGTAAATACAGAAAAATGTAAGGAGAACAATTATGTTTGCAGTTAAGATAGTTGATAAAAGTGGTCTAACTTTAATTAACAATCCGACAAGAGTGTGTTTCTCGAACGAACGACAGTATGATCGTTTTCATAAGCCGGGGTTTATAACCATTTATTACGGCAACGAACAGCCTTGCCTCATATATCAGGAAAAGACGCAAACGCCGCTCGACGTTATTTACGCTAATATCGAAAAAGCGTTTGAAGAAAACCGTATGGTAACGATATGTCTTGACAGTTGATAAGGGTGACGGTATGAGAAAAATCATAAGACTGCTCGCGGCGGTCCTGATGCTCGCGCTCGCGCTGAGCCTCTTTGCCTGCTCGAATGGCCGGTCAGCGATGAAAATCGGAAGAACGTCGTTTTCCGAAAAGATCTACGCGTATTATATGACTTGCTATAAGCAGTACTGGCTTTCGACGCTC
>CACYEW010000229.1 GCA_902773455.1 uncultured Ruminococcus sp. | reverse complement strand
GAGAGCGTCTTTGAGGAAGGACATATTTACGAGGCGGCGTTTGTTATAAGAAACCGCACCGGTAACATCTTCCCCGAAGATCTCGATATAACGCTGACGCTCGGCGGAGTCGATCCGGCGGACTACACGGTCACAGACGTGCAGTTTACAAACAGTTATCACGAATACGTGAAATTCACCGTCGTATTTGAGCCGCTGACGGTAAAAACGCTTACGACCGTAAGCGGACGCATTACGTCGTACGGCGACGCCGACAGACCGGGGTCGGTAACTCTGACGCGGCAGGGAGAGGGCGAACCGGTTTATATGACCGTATTTTACGGAAACGATACGACGTACCTCATAGAAGACGTGGCCGCCGGCGTATATACGCTTACCGCTTCGAAAAACGGATGCAACGTCCATACCGCGGAGATAACGGTCAGCGGTTCTCCCGTTACGCACGATATTTCGCTTGAAAAAGCAACGCTTTACGGCGACGTCAACGACGACGGCAGGATCAACGGTCAGGACCTTATCAGACTGCGTAAATACCTGAACGGCGCAGCCGATATCGTGATAGGTCCGGGAGCCGATACGACCGGAGACGGAAGGATAAACGGTCAGGACCTCATAAGACTGCGCAAGCATCTGAACGGCGAATCGGTCGTTCTCGGTCCGAAAAGCTGATTTACGGAAGCGATCTTACCGTAAGCGTGCAAAACGTAACAGATCGGAAACTGAAGTTTACACATTTGAGCGTTATGCTTATATAAAATATTCTATATTTCGGGAGAAACATAAATGGAACTTATAAAAAGCTTTTCCGTGGATCATACGCGGATAGTACCGGGCATTTTCGTGAGCAGAGTCGACAAACTCGGCGAATATTCGGTAACGACGTACGACGTAAGACTTAAAAGACCGAACAGAGAGCCAGTCGTGGACGTGGCGGCGATGCATTCGCTCGAGCATATAATAGCGACTTATTTAAGAAACGATCCGGAGTGGAAGGACGAGGTCATATACTGGGGACCTATGGGCTGTCTTACCGGCTTTTATCTCATACTTAAAGGCGACAGACCGTCGGAGGCGCTTTTCGGGCTCTTGCAAAGAGCGTTCAGATCCGTTGACGGCGTGAAGGAAGTACCCGGCACGGCTCCCGAAAACTGCGGATATTACCGGATGCACAACCTTGATATGGCGAAATGGTACGCAAAAGAGTTTGCCGATTACCTTGATGAAAACGAAAAAAACGGGGATATCTTCGAATATCCGAAAACGGACCGGCTTCTTACCGGCGACGGAAAACATTTCTACGATTCTTGAAAAAGGAGAAAAAATGAGAACGATAAAAGTAACCGGTAAAGGCGACCTTAAAATACGCCCCGACACGACGAGGATATCCGTCAATCTGACGGAACCGTGCAGGGAATACGCAAAAGCGCTCGAAAGATCGGCGGAAAGCACCGAAAAACTCAAAGACCTGCTTTCAAAATTCGGCTTTTCACGCACGGATCTCAAGACTCTCGGCTTCAGCGTCGATCCCGAATACGAAAGCTACAGGGAAGATAACGAATATAAACAGAGGCTCGTCGGGTACAGATACCGCCACAGTATGAAGATCGAATTCGATTCCGATAACGACAGACTCGGGCGGATCCTTTACGGACTTGCGAAAAGCGAGCTTGAGCCGGAATTCAGCATAAGCTACACGGTCAAGGACCGCGAAGCCGTTAAAAACGAGCTTATCGGCAAAGCAGTATGCGACGCGAAAGAAAAAGCCGCCGTTCTTACGAAGGCGGCGGGAGTCGTATTGAAGGACATTCAGTCGATAGACTATTCATGGGGCGAGATAAATATTGAAGCGCGCCCGATGGGCAGGATGCTCGCTAAGGTCGCAAACGACTGCGCGGGAGAAAGCTATATGATGGATATCGAACCGGACGATATATCCGTATCCGACACCGTCACCTTGATATGGGAAATAGAGTGATCATTTCTTATTGAGTTTATCAAGGATCGCAAACAGCTCGAGTTTGCGGTCCTTTTCTTTGACCGGCGTGACGTCTTCGCCTATTTCCAGGTACGATACGGAATCGTCGTTTTGCGCAAATTCGGGCAGGCCTTCGCCGTTCGGATCGCCGTTCTTTATAAAATTAAGCATATAGGAGCTGAAAATATCCATTATCCTGCGGTCGTTTTCGTCGAACAGCTTTGAATTTTCGGGGATGTTGCCGTAAAGATATATCTGTTCTCCGCCGTGCCAGCTGCCCGTTCTGCCGTTTTCTTTTGTGAAATAATATTCGTATACCGGTATGCCGTTTTCTTTTGCAAGGCGGTTGTAGCAGTAATGAGGATAGTCGAAAAACGTCGCTCCGTATATTTCAGCCCAGTATTCGGCGGCTTCTTCGTCGTTTTTCGCGGGATAGCTTTTCAGCACCTCCGGCGCGAGATCGCCGAAATACGCGCGTATCTTCGACTCGTAGTTTTTCATACCGGTCTTCGTGAAGAGGATGAAAACTCCGCTTTCTCTTTTATTGAAGCCGTGAAGAGCCGCCTCTTCGTTATGTACGCCTTTTTTATACGATACGCAGGGATCTTCGATCAGTACATAACCGTCGGGCGTGATATGATGCTCGGTATCGGCTGAGGCGACGAGCTTTTCCGCGGGAAGAGCGCGAAGCTCCGCGACCGAGCCGGCGTTATACTTTTTCATCAGTTCCCCGCCCGATGCGAGCGCGTCTTCAAAGCTTCTGTAAGAATGGGGCGGAGTTTCTGATGCGACGGTCGAGCTTTCGATCACCGCGCGCCGGAAAAGACCCTTTGCGAGCGGAGATGTACAGAGCGCGCTTACCGAAGCGGCGCCGGCGGATTCGCCCGCGAGCGTTACGTTATCGGGATCGCCGCCGAACGCCCGGATATTTTCTTTGACCCATTGAAGCGCCTTTATCTGATCGAGCAGACCGTAGTTGCCGGTCGTTTTGTTCGGCGATTCGTCTGCAAGCTCTTTTACGGCAAGATAGCCGAAAACGCCGAGTCTGTAACCCATATTGACGACAACGACGCCCTGCTTTGCGAGATTTTTTCCGCTGTAATCGGTAAACCACGGCTGACCGGTCTGAAGCGAACCGCCGTGAACGTATACGAGTACGGGCAGATCTTTCACGTCTCCCTGCGGCTTCCAAACGTTGACGTAAAGCGAATCTTCGCTTATCTCGGGACGGTAATTGTCCGTCATATCGAACCATTTTCTTTCGTGGTAACCGATGATATCGGCAAGAGAATAGTACATCGGAACATTGCGCGGCTGCATCGACATAGGGGCGAATTTATCGGCTTCGAGCACCCCGTCCCACGGCTCCGGATCCTGCGGCTCGCGCCAGCGCAATTCGCCCACCGGCGGCGCGGCGTAAGGTATGCCCGCGTATACTTCCGCGCCCGTATCGGCGTCGATCACTCCGCGGACCTTACCGTCGCGCAGTTGTATTACTCCGGTCCTGCCCGATATCTTCTCCGCCGCGGGAACGCGTCCGACGGGCGGATATGATATAACGAAAGCGCCGACGATCAGCAATGCGAACAAAACACCGGCGCCGAGCTTCAGAGGTGCGCTGTCCTTCAAAAGCCCCGTCTCGCGTACGGCGACGTACGCCGCGGTCACGGCGAACAGAAGTATCATACCCAAAAGCGTGTTGTTGTTCAGTTCAAATATCAAAAGGCTTATCAGCAGTACGACCGCCGTCACTATCCTGTATGCGAGCATATCCGTTCCCTCCGTTTCCGATTCGATTATTATAATATCAAACGCGGCGCTTTTTGTCAAGATACAAAAGCGGATGCGCACGGCTGTAAAACATAAAAAACTATTGCAAATCGGAAAACACGTGTTATAATGGATATGAAAACGCATTACAAAGGAGCAAATATGAAAGAAAAAATAAAAGGATCCGCTGCCGATCTCATAATATACGTATTCGCTTTTGCGGTCGGACTTATACCGTTTACGTTTATCGAAAACGTATTCGCGGCGACAGCCGCTTACACCGCCGCGGCGACCGCGGTGATTTATGCGTTCACGGTCGTTATGAAAGACGTGTCGGTATACGATCCGTACTGGAGCGTTGCGCCGCCCGTTCTGCTCTTATCCGTGATGATAAAATACGGGCTGTGGAACGTAAACTCCGTAATTCTTTTCTCGGTCGTTCTGATCTGGTCGGCGAGGCTCACGCTGAACTGGTTCATCACGTATAAAGGCGTCGGGCGCGAAGACTGGCGTTACGCTCAGTACCGCGAAAAATATCCGCCGCTCGTATTTCAGCTGATAAGCTTCGTCGGTTTGCAGTTCGTTCCCACGGCGGTCGTTTACGCCGGACTCACGCCGGTACTGCTTGCGTCACAGAGAACGGAATTCTCCGCTCCGTCGCTGTTCGGCGCCGCGGTATCGCTTTGCGCGGTATGGCTCGAATTCGTATCCGACCGGGCGATACACGGATTTCTGCGCGAGCACAAAGGCGAGAACAAAACCTGCGACGTATCGGTATGGAAATACTCGCGCCACCCGAATTATCTCGGCGAGATGTCGTTCTGGTGCGGACTTTATATTTATTTCGTATTTCTCTGCCCGGAGATCTGGTACGCAGGGCTCGGCTTTCTTTCGATCATAATCCTTTTCCTTACCGTATCGGTGCCGATGATGGAACGGCATAACGAAGAACGCCGCCCCGATTACGGCGAATATAAGGCAAGGACTTCGGCGGTCTTAATACTTCCGAACAAAAGAAGGTAATGAAAAAACGCGAGCGATCGCGTTTTTTTCAGAAAAGGCGTCAGATTTTTCGGATTTTTGCGACTAATATACAGAGAACTGCAGAACTCAACGGAGAAAAACGATGGAACACGGTGCGGAAAACTATCAAAAATATCTTTCCGGCGACAGGAACGGGCTGACCGGGATCGTAGCCGAATACCGCGACGGGCTGATACTCTACATAAACGGCATCGTGCGCGATATAATCGCCGCGGAGGATATCGCGGAAGACACGTTTCTGCGGCTTATCGTCAAAAAGCCGTCGTTTGACGACAGATCGTCGTTTCGGACGTGGCTTTACGGTATAGGCAGACACATCGCGTACGGCAGACTGCGTAAAGAAAGACCGGAAAGACGCTGTCAGATCGACGATAATACTGCGGACGGCGAAGAACTCGAGGCGGCTTACATAAAGGCCGAGTCGAACAGGATACTTCACTCGTGCCTGAAAAGGCTGGCATCTGACAAATACGAGCTTATATGGTTATCATATTTTGAAAATATGAGCGCAAAAGATATCTCCGCCGTGACCGGCAAAAGCGAGACGGCGGTCTACAAGGCTCTGTCCAGGGCGCGCGCCGAGCTTAAACAAATGCTTTTGAAAGAAGGTTTTAATTATGAGAACTTATGAGGAAACAGTTGATAATATATTGAAAAAGAAAGAAAAATACGACGAAAAGCGGAAAAAACGCGGCAGGATATTATCGGTTTTCGCATTGGTCGCCGTAGTCGCGATAATATTCACCGCCGTACCGCTTTCGATATTCATCATAGCGAAAAACTCAGGCTCGCCCGCGGATACGGGCGCCGTATCGGCGACAGATACCGCCGGTCTTACCGAAGAGACGGCACCGTATCCCGTAAAGCCTGGCGTCGAACCTGAAGAAACCGGCTTGCCCGCGGCAAAGCTGAATTATATGGATGACGACAAAAAGAACGGTACGTTCATACTGTCCGGAAGCAAGAGTACGGGCGACCTGTCATTAGGCACTCCGATCCGCGGG
>CACYEW010000228.1 GCA_902773455.1 uncultured Ruminococcus sp. | reverse complement strand
GTTTTTCTCCTTTATGTATGTTTTTATTCTTTCTCAAAAGCAATATCCCGAGTACCGTCATCAGTACGGGGAAGAACACGGCGGCAAGGATCCCGGTCCTCGTCGCGACCTCGCTGCCGGTATAAGTCAGAGGCGACGCGACGCTGCCGTTATCCACCGCGTCCGAAACGATGCCTATCAGCCACGGACCGGCTGAACATCCTATGTCGCCGCATACGGCGAGCATTGAAAACATCGGCACGCTGTCAGACGACACCTCGTCCGACGCGATCGACAAAACGCCCGGCCACATTATCGCCACCGAAAAGCCCGTTACCGCGCAGAATATGAGCGATACCGTGTCCGACGGCGAAAGCGTTATCCCGAAATACGAGATCACACAGCAAAGCGCCGAAACGAACAGAGCTTTTTTCATATTCAGCCTTCCGCCGAAAAGTCCGAAAAGCATCCTGCCCGCCGCCATGCAGGCCGAAAAACCGCAAAGCCCCACGATATCGCCGACGAGCTTCGGCATCGAAAGACCGAGCTCCGCGAAAAGCGATATCCACGACGAGACCGCCTGCTCGGACGACCCGGCGCATATCATCATCAGCATGAGGATAATGAACGGAAACGAAAAGAATTTCTTTTTTACCGTCTCTCCTTTCGATTTCCGGTCTTTTTCGATTATCGGTACGAAAATGAAGGCGATAAGGTCGAAAAACGGCAGAAAAGCCATGAAAAGCGGCAGTAAATACCACCTGTCCGTCCCTGCGAAATGCACGAAAAGAGTCGCGGTCAGAAACGTGAAGACGCATCCGAAGCAGAAAAAAGAATGTAAAAGCGGAAGCTCCGCGCGGTTTTTGCCGGAAGGCAGCGCGTTTATCACCGGATTGATCGCAAGATCTATGAGTCCGCAGCCGATCGCGAGAAAAACGGTCGAGATCATAAGCGCCGCGTAAGGAGCGCCGCTCATCAAGCGGGGCAGCACCGAAAGCAGTATCAGCCCGATAATGCCGAGCGCGTTCGATACGACGGCAAGCGTGCGGAGCTTTATCTTATCTCCGAGCTTCACCATTATTATATCGAGGATTATCTGTAACGAAAAGTTTATCAGCGGTATCCTCCCGAGCTGCTCGTAGCTCAATCCGAATTCATTTTTGAACGCGACGAAAAGCACGGGTATCAACCCCAGGTATATCGATTGAGTGAATATCCCCGCGTAAGCGGCGACTCTCGTGTGACCGTAACCGAGCTTCATATCAGAACCTTATGACTATTATCTGTGTTTCCTTATTGTAAGATAAGCGGTAAGGACCGACGGAAATACCGAGATCGGCAGAGTAAGCGTATAAAAAGCCGTCTTTAAGCGTCCGGTAGATCTCTTCGCCCTTTTCTCCGTACGGGGTTTTCACGGAAAGACTGCGAAGCCCCTTTTGATATTCGCGGCAGAGCTTTGCGCCGGCCTCTTCGGCGTTTTCAGCGTAAAGATCGAAATATACGTAATAATTGTATTTCACCGCCGTACATTCAGGCATCGGTATCACCGAATATACTTTATGAGTGCGGAGCGTTTCTTCCGTCGTCGTACAGAAATAATAGTACGTCAGATAATCTATGCTTCTGTCCGATCCCACGGGATCGCCCCACGTCGTATCGGAATAATACCAGTCGCCGTCGAGATTCACGATGTTGAAATAATGATCGCCCTCGTTGCCGAAGCCGTTCACGGTAAAGCATTTTATGCCGAGTCTTTGACACAGATACTGCGTTGCTCTCGCGTATCCGGTACAGATCGCGCGGCTGTCGCAGAGCGGTCCCGCCGCGCTCATTTTGCGGTATACCTCGTACGTAAACGATCCCTTTTCGTAAAGCTCGTACTCTTTGTCCGCATATTTGGTTATGTTTATCAGATAAGTATATACGGTAAAGAATTTTTCGAATTCGCTCATACCGTCAGTTATCTGCTCCGATACGAATTTACCGTACGCGGCGTCGAGCGCTTCGACCGTATCCTCGATCTGCTCCGAGGTGAAGACGTAGTTATAGTAAAGCCTTCCTTCTTCGATCTTCGGTTTCTCCGTTATAAAGAACAGTTCGGGATGATCGAAAAAGACCGCCTGATAAACGTAAGACGC
>CACYEW010000227.1 GCA_902773455.1 uncultured Ruminococcus sp. | reverse complement strand
TTTGTTGTGGCGCGCCATGCGGGATTCGAACCTGCGACCTACCGGTTCGTAGCCGGGCACTCTATCCACTGAGCTAATGGCGCATATGTTTTTTTCGGTACCCGTATATAATATCACTATTTTTTCAAAATGTCAAGGGGTAAAACACATTTTCTGAAAAATAAATATAACAAAATTCCCAAAGTAAATCCCGTCAGGGAAACTACTTTGGGAATCTATGGATTTCAGATTATTTCGTACCGAAAAGTCTGTCTCCGGCGTCGCCGAGGCCCGGAACGATGTACGCGTGATCGTTCAAATGATCGTCAAGAGCGGCGAGGAAGATATCTACGTCGGGATGTCTTTCCTGTACGGCTTTAACGCCTTCGGGAGCGCCGACAAGGCACATGAGCTTGATATGCTTTACGCCTTTTGCTTTGAGCATATCTATCGCGTCGGAGGCTGAACCGCCGGTCGCGAGCATCGGGTCGCAGACTATCGTGATCCTGTCTTCGATATCGGACGGAAGCTTGCAGTAATATTCCACGGGTTTATGCGTGTCGGGATCTCTGTAAAGACCTATGTGACCGACCTTTGCGACGGGCACCACGGTAAGAAGTCCGTCTACCATACCGAGACCTGCTCTCAGTATCGGGATGATGGCGAGCTTTTTGCCCGCGATCATTTTCGCCTTGCAGCGTGCGACCGGAGTCTTTATTTCGATCTCTTCAAGCGGGAGATCTCTCGTTATTTCATATCCCATAAACATGGCGATCTCGTTCAGAAGCTCGCGGAAATCCTTGGAACCCGTATCTTCCATTCTCATTATCGTCAGCTTATGCTGGATCATAGGGTGATTGATCAAATGAAGCGTACTCATAATCGGTTCTCCTTATATTTTATCGGTGATATTATAATACATTTTTCGATTTTTTTCAAGGGGGTATCGGAATATTTAATGCAAAATTTTCATTTTTTCGTTCTTTTTATTGACTTTGACGAGCAAATCGGGTATATTATATATAACATTACCGTAAGGAGAGCGCGTCATGCCGTTTTTGCCCGTAACAAAAGAAGAAGCCGGAGGCGAAGTCGATTTCGTTTACGTCTGCGGCGACGCTTACGTCGACCATCCCTCCTTCGGCGCGGCTATTATTTCACGCGTGCTCGAAGCGGACGGATTCAGCGTCGGTATGCTCTGTCAGCCGAAGTTCGACGACTGTGAGGATTTCAAACGGTTCGGAAAGCCCCGTCTCGCTTTTCTCGTAAGCGCCGGCAATATCGACTCCATGGTCGCGCATTACACCGCGGCAAAGAAAAAACGCAATTTCGACTACTATTCGCCGGGCGGTAAAACGGGACTCCGTCCCGACAGAGCGTTGATAACCTACTGCGGCAGGATCAGGCAGGCTTACGGCGACGTGCCGATAATCCTCGGCGGTCTCGAAGCGTCGCTCCGCCGTTTTGCTCATTACGATTACTGGGACAATAAGGTCCGCCGTTCCGTGCTTATAGATTCCGGCGCCGATATCCTGACGTACGGAATGGGTGAAAACATCCTTCGCCGTCTTGCGCATTTACTCGATCGCGGCGTGCCGATCCGCAAAATACACGACGTAAGAGGTACGGCGTACGTTACGAAGCCCGGCGATACGATCCGCTTCGATCATACGGAAGGTTACGAATACGATAAACTGAAAAGCGATAAAGCGCTTTACGCGAAAGCCTACGGCGAGCAGTACGCCGAATGCGACCATATTAACGGCAGAGCCGTGACGGAATACTACGGCGACCGTATGCTCGTAGTCAACCCCCCGATGCCGCCGCTCACAAGGGAAGAGCTCGATCGCGTTTACGCCCTGCCTTATATGAGAACGTATCATCCAGCGTATGAAAAGCAGGGAGGCGTACCCGCGATAGACGAGGTGAAATTCTCGATCACCCACGTCCGCGGCTGTTTCGGCGGCTGTAATTTCTGCGCTCTCGCTTTTCATCAGGGCAGAAGCGTTGTATCAAGAAGCATAGATTCTGTCGTAAAAGAAGCGGAGCTTTTGACCAAGCTGCCCGGCTTCAAGGGGTACATACACGATATCGGCGGCCCTACCGCGAATTTCCGTTATCCGAGCTGCGAAAAGCAGCTGAAAGACGGCGTATGCAAAAACCGCAAATGCCTCTGCCCGACTCCGTGCAAAAATCTGATAGCCGATCATACGGAATATATCGAGCTTCTCCAAAGAGTCGAAGCCGTGCCGGGAATAAAACGCGTTTTCATCCGTTCCGGCATAAGGTTCGACTATCTGCTTGCCGATAAAAGCGACGATTTTTTCAAAAAACTCGTGCTCGACCATATTTCCGGTCAGCTCAAGGTCGCGCCGGAGCACTGCTCATCAAACGTGCTGAGATATATGGGAAAACCGGATATCACGGTCTACGATAAATTCTGCGAGAAATATTTCGGATACTGCAAAAGTCTGGGGCTGCAGCAGTACGTCGTGCCGTATCTGATGTCGAGCCACCCGGGCAGTACGTTATCGGACGCCGTGGAGCTTGCGCTGTATATGAAAAAGCACCGCGTTACGCCCGAGCAGGTGCAGGATTTTTATCCGACTCCCGGCACCGCCTCCACCGTTATGTATTATACCGGGATCGATCCGTTTACGGGCAAAAAGGTCTACGTCGCCGATACGCCCGAAGAAAAACAGATGCAGAGAGCGCTTTTGCAGTTCAACCGCCGCGAAAATCACAAAAAGGTGATAGAAGCGCTTAAAAAATGCGGTAGGACAGATCTTATCGGCTTCGGAGCCGACTGTCTTGTCCCGCCTTATATTAAGAAATAAGTATCATTCATAGTATTTTTCTATCCCGCCGTAGCCGGTTATCAGTTTGCCGCGGCGGGTCTTTTCAATGAATGATGA
>CACYEW010000226.1 GCA_902773455.1 uncultured Ruminococcus sp. | reverse complement strand
GCGACACCTTGATTCTGAATTTTCAACCGGTTCTCTGCCGCCGTCAGCTCTCGTACGGGCAAGGCTCATACGTTCCCGTGCTCGGCAGCCCGTCCATACTCTCGTGGCCGTTTGATTTGAAAGCCGCGTCGCTTTTCATAAAGTTCTTATAAAAGTTCTTTTCGTAGCAGGCGGAAACGTCGCACCAGGTGACGTCGACGTTATATATGCCCGAATCGAGCTTGACCATATTCCACGCGTGGCCGTCGCCTCTGATTATGCCGTTTCTGTACGCGCAAAAGAGATTTGCTTTTTCGCACAGAAGCATATAAGCTGTTGCGTATCCCTCGCATACGGCTCTGCCGCCGACGAGCGCGCCGAAGGCGGTGAATTTATTTACGGCGTTGAGATCATACGTGACGTGTTCCGCAAGCACCGCGGCGAGATAGTAATACTTATCGTACGCCGTGAGCCCTTCGGGCATAAAACGCACGATCCGGTTTGCGATCGCGTCGAGCAGTTTTGCCGCGCGTTTTACCTCCGCCATCGTGGTTTTGCCCTCTCTTACCGTGTAATTCTGATCTTTGTAGGGATCGAAATACTGATCCGAGACCGTTTTCATAAACGTCACGACATCGTCTCCCACGAATTTGCCGCCTATCTCGGGATGCAGATCGAAATACGAAGCGAGGTCAGGGTTGCACTGCGTCAACGCTTTAAAAACTCCGAAATAATCGTTTGTCAGATCGCCTTTATAATCGTCGGCTTTTATCGTGAAGTTCTCGAAATTTCTGCCGTATGAAACGACTTTATCGTACAGCGCGCGTTCGTTATTTGAAAGATCCGCTATATACCCGTTTGCGTCTCTGTCAAACGGATACGTCTTATCGGAATGGCGGTCGTCTTTCATGACTTTCAGCGCCGCTATGGCTTTACAGATCGAATCGTCTATGATTTCCGACGCCTCTTTTTCGATTTCGTCTTTGAATGTCTCTTTCGGAAAAGTATATCTGTATACCGCCGGAGTTTTCGAATACGGTATGCGATCGGCCGGTTTTTCCGTCACGGGAACAGTCTGCTTCTCCGTTTCAATATACTGCTCTTCCGTTTCACCGTACTGTTCTTCCGTTTCACCGTACTGTTCTTCGGTTTCATAATACGGATCGTCTGTATAATGATACGGATCGTCGGTTTCTTTGCCTGACGGCTTCTCGGTGCCCTGAACGATCGTCAGCTCATTGAAATCGAACGTTTCAAGCGCTTCGATCAGGCTGTCGACCAGCATATCGCACGAAGAAAGCGCGAATATCTGGAATATCACGAGAATCACCGCGACCGCGGCTGTGATCTTTTTTTTCATAAGTATTCCGCCTCAGAAATGTCTGCCGCCGCCCGAGAAGCTGCCGCCGCCGGACGAATGGTAGCTGCCGCTGTGCGAGCTGCCGCCGGACGAGCTGCTCGGCGGAATATAGGTCTTCGTAACGGTCGAATACAAAAACGACACCTTCGAATCGCGCATCTCAAAGCTGTTGTCGATCACGTAGTCGTTTGCGTAAACGGCGTATTTTACGCTTTTCATCTTATTCACTTCTTTTGACGATCTGATCCCGCCGACGATAAGTCCGATTATGCCGGCGAAGAACGACGCTCCGATGAAATCCGACGCCTCGTAAATTTTCGGGCCGTGCTCGTATATGTAATCGAGGCGCGAGATATACGCGAGCATCGCTTCGTAAAACTCGTGATCGACCATATACGGCTCTATCGTATCGTCAAGGTCGTTTATGTTCTTGTCCGTGAAATACTCGCGGCTGTCGCCCCTTGCGGAGCTCCACCAGTATCTGTCGTCCGGATCCATGCAGATGAATATGACCGAGCCGGAATAGTTCTCGCCCTTGCCGTAGCCGTTGAACTGATAAAAGTCGGACGGATAAATGCCTTCCCAATAGTATTCGCCAGCGCCGACGCCGTAATTCGAAACGTCGGTGAATATGACGAGGTCGTATTTGTTATCGAATTTCGCTATAAGAGCGTTTACTCTTCTCGTAAGCTCCGCTTCCTCCACGTCGGAGAAGATGTCCGCGTCGTCAACGACGCGCGGCAGATTTTCGCCGTGAAAATCGGGAAACGGATTTATCACCGGGTCGGGATACCAGTACGGTCTGTCGGCAGCCGACACGGTCAGCGCCGCCGCAGCGGCGATGATAAGAACGAACAGTATCGCAAATACTTTTTTCATACCGTCACCTCGTTAAAAGGAATATGATGATGATGAAGGCGATGATGAACGTGATGAGGAACGGTATCCAGAACGCGCGTCTCTTTTTGCCCTTGTCGATCGGAAGCTCGCCGACGAGCTTGCCCGTCTGACCGTTCATCGCGAATCTGTAAATCTTGTCTTTATAACTGAGATTGAAAAGATATACCGGCAAAAGCACGTACTTTACCGACGGATCTTTCAGCTTCAGTTCGTTGTTGCGCAGCGTTTTCGAATACTCGCTGCCTATCGCGGCTGAAAATCTCTGCGTCGCGCTGTTCATCATCCTCTGCGAGGCGGTCGGTATCGATTCGTCGGGATCCTGATCGAATCTGTCCGCAAGAAATCCCGAAAGATACTGACCGTCGAAATCGACTATCTGCGAATAATCGTACGGTTCGATACTGTTCATCAGATCGTCGTCCATCTTGGTGGAACCGTCTACCGGTACGCGTGAAAACGACATTTTGCCGTCGCATTCGATGAGATAATGATTGGTCGTCGTATATCTGTAACTGTTTGAAATATAACTGCTCGTCGTCGTGGCGTCGTAGGACGTTTTTCCGTCGAGAGTACCGTCGAAAAGCCAGACCGGAACGTATATGCCCTGTACCTGGTCGATCTTCTGCTCGTCGAAGAAATTGTTCGGCAAAAGCTTTTTGCCGCGGCAGAATTCTCTTATTTTTTCTTTTATCCCGTCTTTGAGTATCTTGAACGGGATAACTCCGTTCGGTCTTAACGCGCCGGTAAGCTTTTCGGCGATTATGACCTCGTTGTCGCAGTAAGGGCAGTGCGTTGCGGCGGTGGTGGCGTCGGTGATTATCTCCGCGCCGCACGATCTGCAGTTATACACCGTCATTTCCGGCAGAGTGCCTTTCAGCGCCTCGCGGTATTTCTTATCCCACTTGAATGAAGCGTCCGTATTGTTTTTGGCGTACTGCTCTATCGTGCCGATATCGTATTCGTTATTGCAGCTTTCGCAGGCGAGCTTGCCCGTCGTCGGCGAGAATTTCAGCGGCGCTCCGCAGGAGGGGCATTTATACTGCTCCGTCTTTTCGGATTCCGGCTTTGTTTCATCGTTCTGCACGTCGAATCTGAATCCGCAGTAGGGGCAGAATTTATCGTCTTCGCCGACGTCGGCGTTACAGCCGGGACATTTTCTGATATCGCTCATAACTCTTCTCCGTTCTGATCAGTTTTTGGTCGTCAGTTCCGTCTCTGTTGCAAAAAACAGCCGCGTACGTATCCGGGCGTAATCCCGTCCGCAGCAAACGGACGGCGTTTTTTGCGATCGGACGCGAACGTGAGTCTTTTGTTCTCTTTCGCGTTGCCCGATTTTTTTATATTATAGCATAACAAATCGAAAAATGCAACAGTTTGAAAGAATAAATCTGTTTATTATTTTGAATTGATATGGACAAACGCGAAAAAACATGGTATAATGTATTCAAACAAAGGGATCATCGAGATGGTATAAAATATGAGAAAACTATTTATCGCGTTTTTTATTTTTACGTTCCTTTTTTCGCTCTGCGTTTTTCACGCGAACGCCGAGGACGTTTTTTCGTACGAGGTGAAGATCGACGGAGCCGCCGTTCCGGAGCTGACCGACGGAAATTATAACGTCAGTATCACCGCTTCGGAAATAACGGTCGCGGCAAGCGGCGATATATACGGACTTTATATCGAGTTTTTCGACGAAGCGGTAAGCGCGACGGTATATTCGGGCGACGGTCTTGTCTACGGGGAATTCCGTTATCTGCACGAATACGTCGACCTCTCCTCTTACCCGTCCGAGGTCGTGACCGTGGTCTTCGACGTACCCGCGGGCGTAGCCGAGATATCGGCGTTCGGCTCTGAGCCGGCGGATATCCAGCGCTGGGACGCGCCGTGCGAGAACGCGGATCTGCTTTTATGCTCGGCTCACGCCGACGACGAACAGCTTTTCTTCGCCGGGCTTCTTCCGTATTACGCGGGCGAACGCGAATTTGAGGTCCAGGTCGTATATTTCACCGATCATAAGGACGATCCCGCCCGCCGTCACGAGCTTCTCAACGGGCTTTGGACGGTCGGCGTAAAGCACTATCCGGTATTCGGCGTCCTGCCGGACGATTATTCCCGCGACAACGACGCCGAAGCCGCGTATGCGTGGGCGCTTGAAAACGCCGCGGCGCACGATATCTCCGAAGACGATCTGATCGCTTTTCAGGTCGAGCAGATAAGGCGTTTCAAGCCGCTTATCGCGGTCTGCCACGATCTGAACGGCGAATACGGTCACGGTCAGCATATACTGAGTACGAGAACGTTTCTTGCCGCCGCGGAAAAAAGCGCGGACGAAGACGAGTACGTTTCATCCGCATACAGATACGGAGTATGGGACGTGCCGAAGATCTACGTTCATTTATATGACGAAAACGTCGTCGTGATGAATTGGGACGAGCCTCTTGCACGTTTCGGCGGGCAGACCGCGTTTCAGATGTCTCAAAAAGGCTTTTCGCGCCACGTTTCACAGCGCGGCAGATGGTTCGACGAATGGCTTTACGGATCCGACGGCAAGCTTGAAAAAGCCGCGGATATAAACGTCGATCCGTACGAAAGATCCGAATTCTTCTATTCCCCGTGCAGATACGGTCTTTACAGATCAGCCGTCGGCGAAGACGTAATGAAAAACGATCTTGCGGAAAATATAGAAACGTACAAGCAGAAAGCCGAGCGTGAAGCCGAAGAGAGCCGCAGGATCTACGAATCGGAAAGCATATCCGAAAGTCTTGCCGAATCGGAAGAAGAAAGCCGCCTTGAATCGGAAGCGGAAAGTCTTTCGGAAGCCGCCGAAAGCAGAAAAGCCGCCGTCTCCGAAAGCAAGCGTCTTGCTGCCGAAAAAAAGGAAAAAGAACTCAACTCCGGCGTTTTCCGCGTGATCGCGATATCCTTCGCGGCTTCTTTCATTGCCGTCACGGCGATCTTCGTTTACCTGAAAAAACGCCGTTATTGAGGCTTTTCGCTTCGAACGGGACTGCGTATGGGACACGATTGCGGTCATGTCCCATTGACTTTTTGTCCTATTTATGATATCCTTGTCCCATACGCGGCGCGGACGATCACGCGCGGGTTTACAGAGGTGGATATGAAAAACAAAACAGTCAAGGCAGCTGCCGCGGCTCTGCTCTCCGTTCTTATACTTACCGCTCTTTTCGGGTGCGGGCAAAGAAGCGGCGCAAAGATTTACGCGTCGTCGAGAGCGGAGCTGATGAAGGCGCTTGCCGAAGGGCATGAAAAAATATACGTCGGAGATATCGAATTCGACGAAAACGATCTTTACATCGAGATCAGGCGAGGCGTCGAGATAATCGGCAAACCGGGCGGATCCGTGCTGAGAAAGGGCGTTTTCCGCGTCGCCGCCCCGGAACCGGAGAGCAGACGGATAAAGGTATCATTTGAAAACGTTATTTTCGACGGCTGTTACGATATGCCGGAGGGCGATCCGGCTTCGTTTGCGACGTTTGCCGATATGCACGGCGACAGAACGGGCAAAAACTGCTTCACCCTTTCCGGTCAGCTCGATATTTCATTTTCGGACTGCACCTTCCGCCGTTACTGCTCTAAATACGGCGCCACGGTAAATCTCATATACTCCGCAAACGATACGCCGATAGATACGAACGTGAATATGACCGTCGACGGATGCCTTTTTGAGAAAAATATCTCCGAAAAAGGAATTTTCTGGTTCAACGGCAAAAGCGGTAGCGAGCCGGATCTTTCGATCACGGACACGGTCTTCAGCGAAAACCGCGCCTTTACCGGCGTGGTGACGATAGGAAACGTCAACTGCGATCTTGAAAACGTGACCGTCAAGAACAATATAAGAACGTCTTATCAGAAAAATACCTTCTACGTACATTCCGGCGGCGGTATACATATAGCGAAATCCGGTCTCGTTATGAAAAACTGCACGGTCGACGGATGCGGCGCTCCCTCCGGCGGCGGTATGTGCCTTGCCGCCTGTTCCGCGCTGTTAGACGGATGCACGTTCACGAACAATTCAGCCGACAGGTCGGGCGGCGCTCTTCTCGTTGAAAGCAGCGAAAAAACGCCCGTATATATAACGAACTGCTTTATTTCCGGCAATACCGCAGAAGAAGAAGGCGCAGTATACGTAAGGCCGGCGGATCAGATAAACATCGGTTCTCCGACGGGTATAGTCGAATTCAGCTTCTGCACGTTTGAAAACAACCGTTCGAACGATGCGGAACGCTTCGTTTTCCACGCCGTGGCAACGGAGGATCCCGAAGGCGGCGCCGGCAGAAGCGGCAAGATCGGTTTTTACGCCTGCCGCATAATCGATGAACACGTTACAAAAGAGCTTAAGGACGGAGAGTCCGGCAATATGATCAACCGCGCCGAAAGGGGCGAACCGATACCCGCAAATATCGTCGCCTCGGCGGCGAACGGGTATTACGCGAAGACCGGGCAGAAGCTGTACGCCGGAATCAACAAGATCGAGCCTCCGAAGGATCACACCGCACTGCTCGTCACGCTTCTCGTACTGCTTTTCTCCGCTCTTGCCGCGCTGATCACGGTAACGGCGATAAGACGCGTTAAAGAAAGAAAAAAGCAATCGCCCGGTAAGCCGGAAGAGCCCGCGCGAAAGCCGCCCGAAAACTCGCAAGGGCCGACGTCCGAGGACGCTTTATCCGCTCTGGCGGAGGAGAAAAAGCTGACCGCGCGCGAGCTCGACGTACTGCGCGAATATCTTTCCGGCAAGACGAGAACGCAGATGGCTGAATCGCTGTTCATCTCCGAGTCGACGGTAAAGAACCATATTTCGAATATTTTCTCAAAGCTCGGCGTAAAAAGCAAAGAAGAACTCACAAAGCTCATAAACCGCTGAAATAAGACGATTGGGACACAAAAGGGGACTGTTCTCCTTTTGTGTCCTATTTACTTTGTTTGACCGATAAATTAAAATAAAAGCACAGAGACGATATTTTTCCGAAAGGAGCGTGATTTTTTGATAAAGAAAATCGCTTTGCTTGCTCTGATCGTTTTCACGCTTGCCGCGGCGCTTTTATCGTGCATGACGGCGGAAAAGCCGGAAGAGATGAAAGCGGAAGGTCTGAGCAAAACCGAATTTCTGGAGATAGTCAGCCAATGTGAGAAGTACGGCAAAAAATTCGACGATCTTCTTATGGAAGAGACCGCGGCGTATTTCTACGGCTTCGCCGGAGCGAGCGTAAGCGCGATGAGGCTCGCAGTTGAAAAGATACTGTGGCTTCGCGGCGAAGGCGACGATTTCGATTCGCTTACCGAAGGCAGCAGATATAAGGACTGGAACACGATCGCGGAGATCTGTTACGCCTCCCCGTACCCTTACTATTTTGAAGGTATGATACACGAAATGCAGGGAGAGAGCGACGCGGCGCGCAGCTGCTACGTGAACGCGGCGATGATGTATAACTACCCCGAAAAAGGTCTCGATTTCTACTATCTGAAAAACGCGCCGATAAGCGAGCTCTACGATCTGCGCGGAGAGCTCTGCGGATACGAAGACAGGATTTACGGCGAGTACAGACCGACGCTGTACGGTTATGAACGCACGCCTTACAATTCCTCTCCCGAATATCTTTGCGCCGACGCGACGGAGCTGCTTGACGCGGGCAGATACGACGAGGCGATGATCCCGGCGGTCTACGCCGTGCGCATACGCCCGACAGAACCCGAATGCTGGATCTGCGCGATAACCGCGGCTTCTTACGCAAACGAAGCGTATAAAGCGACGAAGTGGCTTGAAGAAGCCCTGCGCTATAACCCCGATCACGAGGGACTCAAGGCGCTCGCATCGTCGTTTACCGACATAAACGAACAGAGCGGAGGTGAAGAGTGATGAAGGCGCGTATGATGAAAATACTGTCGCTTCTGATCGTTCTTACGTTCGTTTTCACCGTTGCACCCGCTCTGCCGCATGCCGGTGCGACGGTTCTGTCCGACGGAAGATTCAAGGGGATCGACTACAACCGCTTCACCCAAAGACTCGATAAATTCGCCGACTCGTTCGACGTCGAGCTGACGATGCATACGCTGACGTTCAAAGGAACTCTGACCGGCGCGACGGCGCTCACGGTCGAGGAGATGAACGCGATAATAAACGAGGTTTTGAACACTCTGCACATGACGGTCGCCGACGCGGAGATACTTTCGAGCATCGGCGCCGATCTCGACGGAAAAGTCGATAAGGAGATAGCGAAAAAACTGCTCGTCGCTTTATCGAACTACATCCCCTCTCCGACGCCGGCTGTCGGAGCGTCCGACGTCGCCAAGCTGATCGCATACGGCAAGCCGGATTCGTCGGCGGATCCGACCGGTTTCGCCATCGGCGTCGGAAAAAACATCATCGTAGACGAGCTCAAGGATACGATGGAGAAAAACGAAAAAGAATTCATTCAAAGATCGCTCAAAGCCGGTAAAATACCGAAGCTGCCCGTCAGCGCGGGGCTCGCTTCTTTTGCGCTCGACTCGATCGACGTTGCGCTCGAGCTTGCCGATACGGAACAGTTCGACAAATTCTGCGACGAAATGACGAAACAGTTCGAAAAGATCACGGAATTCTACATAAGATGCAGTCAGAAGATGAACGATCTCGCCGAAAAGAAAAACACGGGCCGCATCCGCATATCGTTCAAAAACGCCGTGTGCGACGCCGATCCGTGCGTATTTCTCGGAGTCGACAACGTAACGACGAGGTTCACGTTAAACGGCGATCTTTATATGAAGACCGGCGAAACCGTAGTGACGCCGGGCGATAATTCCGGTACGTACGAGGGCGAGCTTACTCTTGTGCTCGAGGGAAAGGACTTCGGCAAATGCTTCGACGCGCGTTTCTCCGACGCGTCGGACCTGTATCTCTACGGCCAGAGGATAAACGACTGGTGTCAGATCCTTTATAAATTCGAAGGCCTGCCGAACGCCCGCGAAAATCTGCTTGCGAAATACATACCGAAGGTCAATCAGCCGACTGTACTGAAACGCACGCTCGTCGGCAAATTCACGGCGAATATAAGAAGCTGGTCAGCCGGCAAGATCAAGCCCGCGCTCTCCGGCGCGTTCAACAACGTATCCGACACGACGGAATTCACGTTTGAGATGAATTTCGGTCAGGAGATGATAGCTCATCAGACCGTCGTCCGCAATCTGGTGCTCGTCGACCTCGGCGCCCCGATAATGCAGTGGCACGTAAAATCGACCGGCAGAGGCCTCGACGCTTTCCGCGTCACGTGGGTAGGCAACGAGGCGGCTCGCGTATGGTGCGACGGTCAGAGCATAGGCGCGGAAATGTACGGCGGCGAAGGGCAGGATATACCGATAACGCAGCGCGATATAGGGACCGTATTCTATCCGCTCGAATTTGCGCCCGAGATCACGATAACGGTACCGAACGCCGGTAAATAATAAATAAGGAGATAACCGAATGAAAAAAATTATATCAATTCTGATCGTCATTATGATGACGCTTTCGATCTTCGCGTGCGGCGGCGGTACGGGCGATCCGCAGGAGACCTTCCGGCGCGACGACGTGACGAAAGCTCCTCAGGGCGGCACCGAAGCCCCCGGCACGGGCGGAGCGTCCGGCATACACGACAAGCCGGCGGTAACGCTTACGTCACTGCTCCAGTACGCCGAATCGGGAGACACGTCCGTTTTCGAGCCGCATATGCTCGACGCGGCGGAAAAAGCGCAGCTCAAAGCCTCAGTTGAAGCCGAGGGCGGCACGGTCGATTTCGGCGACGACGGCTCGATCACCGTACACGGCAGGAACGGATCGTATTTCACGATAACGCTCGACGGCTCGGTCGAAGGCGTAGACGACGAAGGCAGACCGTTCGGATTTGACAAGGGCAATAAAGAATGGCCGGCGAGCGCGTTCGGAAAAGCCGTGCCTAAGGCTGACTTTCCGATCAAAATGCAGGTCGAAGACGAAGAGTCTTTGATGATCATGTTCGAAAACGTGACATACGCTCAGGCGAAAGCCTACGGCGCGAAACTCCGCGAAGCCGGATTCTCCGTTGAAGCGACCGAGCTCGATATGGAAGATAACGGCGTTTATTCGTTTGCCGGCAAAAACGCCGCGGGACTCAGCGTCGAATTCAACTATATGATAACGGGCGGCGAACCGAGCTGCGCGCTTTCCGTCGGCACTCCGTCCGAGGGCGGCGATACCGAACCGTACGTACCCGAGGATCCCGGCACGCCGACCGATCTGCCCGCCAAATTCGCGTTCTTGCTGCCCGAAGGTCAGGGCGAATACAAGGTCTACGATAAAGGCGGTTACGCCTCTGTCACAAAAGCCGGCGGCACGTTAGCCGACGCGAAAATTTTCGCCTCGCGCTGCAGATCGGCAGGTCTGACCGAACAGACGACGCAGGAATACGAGACCGAAAACGGCAAAAAGGTGTTCTTCGCCTCGTACGTAAACTCCGCAAAAGACGAAGTGCATATATCGTACAACGAAGACGAAGGCACGTTCTACGTCGATATGATCGAGTATCACGAGCCCGAACAGCCGACCGGGCAGGACGACTGGCCGACAGGCGGCGTCGTGAGCAAACTGCCGAAACCCGATTTCGGCACGGGCTTCGTCGTCAGAGATTACGGCGATCAGATCTCGATCATGGTGACCGGCGGAACGGCTGCGGATTTTGAAGGCTACGTTGCAAAAGTCAAGGCGAAAGGCTTCGTAAACGACGCCGAGTATGAAAACGAAGAAGGTCTGCTCATGTATTCCGCTTTCGACAGCGAAGGCTACGGCGCGGCAGTGCAGTTTGCCGGCAACACCTTCGGAATAGTAATAACAACGCACCCCGAGTCTTACGAAGACTGATATAAAATCAATTCGATAAGGAGATAAAACCATGAAAAAACTGATATG
>CACYEW010000225.1 GCA_902773455.1 uncultured Ruminococcus sp. | reverse complement strand
CTCGGACCGTATTCTCATAATAACTGAAAAATCCACGCCGAAACGTGGATTTTCTGGTGACCCGTAGCAGATTCGAACTGCTGTTACAGCCGTGAAAGGGCCGTGTCTTAACCTCTTGACCAACGGGCCGTATGGTAGCGGAAGTTGGACTTGAACCCACGACCTACCGGGTATGAACCGGTTGCTCTAGCCAACTGAGCTATTCCGCCATATTTTGATTCCGCTCCGGCGGACAAACGGCATTATATCATAACATATCGGATTTGTCAATAGGATTTTGCAAAAAAAATCAATTTTTTTGCCGTTCAAATATTAAATCAAAGTAAATACTTTCAAAAATCGTTATAAAAAAAGTTGACATTTTTATTTATTCGTGATAAAATATAAAATGTATTACTATATGATCAACGGACGGTTTTTGTTATGATAAAAAGTATGACGGGTTACGGACGCGCCCGCGAGCAAATAGACGGGTACGATATCACGGCTGAAGTCAAAAGCGTGAACAATAAGATACTCGACGTTTCGGTCAAACTGCCGCGCTCCTGCTCATTCGCGGAAGAGAGGATAAAACCGCTTCTGCAGTCGCTCGGGGTGAACCGCGGAAAGGTCGACGTTTACGTTTCGATGACGTCGCTTGAGAATTCCGACGACGTGATAACGGTCGATCGCGGCTATGCGGAGCAGTATATAAACGCGCTGAAAGAGCTGCGCGATGAATTCGGCCTGCCGGACGATATAACGACGATGTCGGTCGCGTCAAACAAAGACGTGTTTACGACCGTGAAAAAAGAAGACGATCTCGAAGCCGACTGGCAGAGAATAAAGACCGTGCTCGAAGCGGCGATAAACGCTTTCAATACCGCGCGTGAAAACGAAGGCGCCCGTCTCGTAAACGACGTCAGAACGAAGCTTCAGACGATATCCGGCATCGTCGATCAGATCGACGAAAATTCGACGACGGCGACGGAAGAATACGAAAAGCGGCTTTATAAAAAACTCACCGAAGTCCTTGCCGATACCGGCGTCGCCGTCGACGAGGCGAGGATCCTCACGGAATGCGCGATCTTCGCCGACAGAGTCGCCGTAGACGAAGAGCTCGTACGTCTCCGTTCGCACGTGAACACCTTCAACGGGATACTCGACGGCGACGGACCCGTCGGGCGTACGCTCGATTTCTGGTGCCAGGAGATGAACCGTGAAGCGAATACCACCGGCTCCAAAGCGCAGAATACCGTTATAACCGGTTTCGTCGTATCGCTGAAGCACGAGATAGAAAAAATAAGAGAGCAGATACAGAATCTCGAATAGGAGTTTGATATGAAATTCTTGAACATAGGTTACGGCAGTATGGTATCGGCTGAAAGGATAGTGGCTCTGTGCTCGCCGGAATCGGCGCCGGTCAAGCGTATGATCGCGGACGCGAAGGACGCGGGCAGACTGATCGACGTGACCTGCGGCAAAAAGACGAAAGCCGTCATAGTGACGGACAGCGACCACATTATATTATGTGCGACTGATTCGGAAGCTTTATCCGAAAAGCTCACGGAGGAATGATATGGCAAAAGGCAGCGTGATAGTTTTATCGGGCCCCGCGGGATCGGGCAAAAGCACGGTAAGGGAAAGGCTGATCGCGAGAAATCCGGATTTTCGCTATTCGATATCCGATACGACGCGTAAACCGAGACCGGGCGAGAAGGACGGCGTCGACTACGGCTTCGTCACCGTAGAAGAATTCCGCGAGGGGATAGCGGCGGGCAAATACTATGAATTCGCAGAATACGCCGGCAATTACTACGGCACGCCGGTATCGCAGCTCGTACCGTTTACGGACCGCGGCATAAACGTCGTGCTCGAGATCGAGGTGCAGGGTGCGATGCAGGTGCGCGCGAAAGATGAGAACGCCGTTCTCGTGATGCTTCTGCCGCCGTCGTTTTCGGTGCTCGAAAGCCGTCTGCGCGGCAGAGGGACCGAATGCGAGGAGTCTGTGCAGAGACGTCTTGCGAAAGCCCGCAACGAGATCGAATACTTTATGAATTACGATTACTTCATCCTGAACGCCGACGGCTGTATCGACGAATGCGTGCGTCAGCTTGAGGTGATAGCGGAAACGCAGAAATACAGAACGAAAAACAACTCGGATTTTCCGGTCAACTTTTTATTGAATTAAGGAGCAGAAAAAATGATCAAACCGTCAATCGAAGAACTCACCAAAAACAACACCTACAACCGTTACGAGCTCGTTATAGCCACGGCTAAATGCGCTCATATCGTTACGGACGAATACGTCGCCGAAAGAGAAGAAGCGGAGAAAAAGATCACGAACAAAGAGACCGACAAGCCTCTCGCCTCGATGATCAGACAGGAGCTTCGCGACGAAAAAGCCGTCAAGAACGCGATAAAAATGCTTTACGACGGAGAATACCGCATAGTTGAGGAAACAAGACCCAAATAATGAAGTTTGCCACGGTTAAACTTCTGTCGCTTCCGTTCCACGTTCCGAACGGCTACGATTATATCGTACCGGACGACGGCTTTGTCGGAGCTTTCGTCACCGTTCCGCTCGGCGCCTCGAACAAGGTATCTCTCGGAGTCATAACGAAGATACACGACGCTACCGATTCGGATATATCCTACAAGCAGATCGATCACGTCTATGAAAAAGAATATTCTCTTACGCCCGTAATGCTCGGGCTCGCGGAGTATATCGAAGAGACCACGCTCTGCTCGTTCGGCGATGCGGTGCGCGCCGTATTTCCCGTTTCGGTACTCGGCACGGTGAAAGAATATTACGAACCGACGGACAAGATACCCGAAGAATTGAACGACAAGGTCACGGCGGTGTACGCGTACGTCGCTTCGAACCCCGGCGTTTCCGGACGGAAGATGACGTCCGAATTCGGAACGACCGTTACTGACGCGCTGAGATATTTGTGCAGAAACGGTCATCTCCGGCGTATCGCCGTCGCCGAGGAAAACACGAACGTCGCGTACGACGAGTTTTATCTCTGCGCCGACAAGGAGGCAAAAACCAAAAGCCCGAAGATGAACGCGGCGATCGCATATCTTGCCGAACACGGAAGGACCGAAAAAACCGCCCTCTGCGAAAAGACCGGCGTTACGCCGGCGGCGCTTAAAACGCTCGTCGAACGCGGTATCTTAACGCTCGAAAAATGCGAAAGATACAGAACTCCGTATCTGACCGAAACGGCGAAGACAGCCGTATCTCTGACAGAGGAACAGGAAAAAGCCTGCGGCGAGGTCGCGGCTCTCTGCGAAAAGAACGAACCGGCGGCGGCTCTGCTTTTCGGCGTTACGGGATCGGGCAAGACGCTCGTGATAAAATCGATCTGCGACAGAGTCATAGCGTCGGGCAAAAGAGTCATAATGCTCGTACCCGAGATATCTCTTACCCCGCAGTCGGTGCGCATATTCAGCTCGTATTACGGCGACCGTATAGCCGTGCTGCATTCTTCCCTTTCCGAAGGCGAACGGCTCGACGCGTGGAAACGGATCAGACGGGGCGAGGCGGATATGGTGATAGGCACCCGTTCCGCATCATTCGCGCCGGTGCCTAACCTCGGACTTTTCGTCATCGACGAGGAGCAGGAACATACGTATAAATCGGATTCTTCGCCTAAATACCGCGCGAAGGACGTGGCGAGATACAGATGCGCCAAAGAAAACGCCGTTATGCTTCTGTCGTCGGCAACGCCGTCGGTGGAAAGCTATTATCTCGCCATGCAGGGCAAGTACAAGCTCATAAAGCTCGGCAGCCGTTACGGCAAAGCGAGACTTCCCGAGGTGGTGGTCGCGGATCTGCGCAAAGACGCCGCCGAGGGCAGGATCGGACCGATAGGCTCCACGCTTCAGCGCCTGCTTGAAGATAACGTCGAAAACGGCAATCAGAGCGTTCTGTTTCTGAACCGCAGAGGCTACAACAGATATCTTTCGTGCAAAATGTGCGGCGAGGTGATAATGTGTCCGCACTGCGACGTATCGCTGACGTACCATAAAAGAAAAGACAACGCAGGTTACCTGATGTGCCATTACTGCGGCTACAGGATACCCGAACCGGAGACGTGCCCGAAATGCGGCAGTCCGCATATAGGCCATATAGGCTACGGCACTCAGAAGATCGACGAGGAGCTTTCCGTGATGCTTCCCGGCGCGAGGGTGCTCCGGATGGACGCCGATACGACGACCTCGAAAAGCGCCTACGACAGGATACTCGGCGATTTCAGAGCGCACAGAGCGGACGTACTGCTCGGCACGCAGATGGTGACAAAAGGCCACGATTTTCCCGACGTTACGCTCGTCGGCGTGGTAATGGCGGATAATTCGCTTTACCTCGACGACTATCACGCGCAGGAACGCACCTTCTCGCTTCTGACTCAGGTCATAGGCAGGGCAGGCCGCGCGGATAAGCCGGGCGTCGCCGTGATACAGACGCTCAACCCGGATCACGATATAATCACCTACGCGAAAGCGCAGGATTACGAAAGATTTTACAAGGGCGAGATCAGAATGAGAGAGGCTCTTCTGTTTCCGCCGTTCTGCGATCTTTTGCTTCTGTCTTTTACGTCGGAAGACGAGGAGCTTCTGAAAAGATCGAGCGAAGATTTCAAAAGAATGCTCGAATACGATCTGCAAAACGAGCATAAAGACGTGAAAATGCTGATATACGGTCCGTGCGAGATGCAGATATACAGGATAAACGGCGTGTGCAGGATGCAGATACTGTGCAAATTCAGATCGGGAAAAAGATCGCGCGCCGTAATATCCGCTCTGATGAAGAGGTTCATTTCGAAATATCCGCGCCGCGTTACCGTATCGGCGGACATAAACCCGAATCAAATGTAAGGAGATCTGCAAATGGCGATCCTTAATATAATAAAAGACGGAGACGAGACTCTCCGCAAGGTATGCAAACCCGTGTCGGTCATAACCGGCAGAACGCTTCGTCTGCTCGACGATATGGCGGACACTCTTCATAAAGCCGACGGCGTCGGTCTTGCCGCGCCTCAGGTCGGAGTGCTTCGCCGCATAGTGATAATAGAAGTCGAGGAAGGAGAACTCATAGAACTCATAAATCCCGTCATAATAAAGGCCGAGGGCAAACAGAACGAGGTAGAGGGCTGTCTTTCCGTTCCGGG
>CACYEW010000224.1 GCA_902773455.1 uncultured Ruminococcus sp. | reverse complement strand
CCGAAGATCGCGTTCATGCTCAATTTCTGTCCGTGCGAAACGACCGAATTCATGCTCCGCGCTCTTTATCAGGATATTTACAAGCCCGGCAGATATTCCGACCTGTGGTTCACAATAGGCGGCAAGCCGATGGTAATGGCGTATAAAGAATCGCTCGACGTCGCCCCGAAATCGGATTTCGAAGCGAAGCTGCTTGAAGATATAAAGAACACATTCGCCTTCCGCGCCGGTCAGCCGCTTTACGGCAGAGAACGCGGCGGTCCGCACCGTCCCGATCACTGGGGCTGGCTCGAGATCTTCCCGCAGAACAAATACGGCGTAAGAGAAGACGGATCGTGCGAGATGATGACCGTCGGCGTCGGTCAGAACGCGAACGATCAGATGATCTGCACGCATTTCAACAACCGCGGCACGTACGGCAGAAGCTACACGAAGAAATTCGGGCATAAACTGCTTACAAAGGATTCGTATAAATACGGCTATAACGTTCAGGAGCAGTGGGAACGCGCGCTCGACATAGGACCGGACAACGTGTTCGTCACCGGCTGGAACGAGTGGATGATGGGACTTTTCAAAGAGCCGTGGGTGCAGGATCCCGATTCGACTCAGCTCGCAATGGTCGACCAGTACGACCGCGAACACAGCCGCGATATCGAGCCCGATAAAGACGGATATCTCGATACGTATTATCTGCAGCTCGCCGCCAACATACGCCGCTTCAAAGGCGCGAAGCAGAGGCAGAAGCCGTCCGAACCGAAAAACGTCGGCTGTTTCGGCTGTTTTGACGACGTTTATCCGTATTACAGAGCCGACAAGGGTATGACGATACACCGCGACTGGCCCGGATTTGCCGGTCACTACTATAAAAACGACAGCGGCAGAAACGACATAACCGGCGCAAAGGTAGCGCGCAACGACGAATTCGTATGGTTTTACGTCGAATGTTCAAACGATATCACGCCTCCGTCGGAGCAGGGCTGGATGACCGTTTTCGTCGATTCCGACAGAAGCAAAGCCACCGGCTGGGAAGGCTACGATATCGCGATAAACCGCACGGCGCCCGTAAACGGCGTTACGGCGGTGGAAGCGTACGCGCCGACGGCTGATCCGAAATCGTTTTCATGGACGAAGATCGGCGAAGCCGAAGTCAGGGTCGAAGGCAATAAGATAATGTATAAGGTGCAAAGAAAGCTTATATCCGGCGGCAAACTGGATTTCGAGTTCAAATGCAGCGACAATATGGTAAACGCCGACGTGATGGACTTTTACGAAAACGGCAGCGCCGCTCCGCTCGGCAGATTCAACTATTTATTCAAGGAGTAAGATAAATGAAAAAGATAATCGCTTTATTTCTCATAATTCTGACAGCCGTTTCTCTGCTCTCGTGCGGAGAAGGCAAGCCCGCCGATACTGCCGAGCCGATAAAGACGCCCGAAAAACAGCAGACCTTCGACGTAACGACCAAAGAAATAATAAACATCCGCATAACGCTTGCAGACGGCAGAACGATGGAAGCGGAGCTTTATCCGCAGATCGCGCCGATAACGGTACAGAACTTCGTCGATCTCTGCACCTCCGGCTTCTATGACGGGCTCATATTCCACCGTATAATAGAGAACTTTATGATCCAGGGCGGCGACCCGAACGGAAACGGTACGGGCGGCTCCGGTAAAACGATAAAAGGCGAGTTTTCCGCAAACGGCGTTAAAAACGACCTCAAACACACCAAAGGCGTGCTCTCTATGGCGAGGCGCGGTAAAGACTCGTCGGGCAATATGAATTACGACTCGGCGACGTCGCAGTTCTTTATAGTATCGGCGGATTCTTATCCGTCTCTTGACGGTCAGTACGCGGCTTTCGGCAAGCTCACGTCCGGTTTCAAGCTGCTCGCGGAGCTTTCAAGAGTGCCGACCGACGAAAACGACAAGCCCCTTAAGGACGTAGTCATAAACAGCATAAGAGTAATAGAAGGAGAATGAAAATGGTAGTCATCGAAATGGAAAACGGCGGCGTTATGGAGCTTGAATTATACCCCGAAAAGGCTCCTCTTACCGTGAAGAATTTTGAAAAATTAGTAAAGAGCGGATTTTACGACGGGCTCGGATTTCACCGTATTATAAGAGGCTTTATGATACAGGGCGGCGACCCGAAGGGCAACGGCACAGGCGGTCCCGGATGGACGATCAAGGGCGAATTCAAAGCAAACGGCGTAAATAACGATCTCAAACACACACGCGGCGTGATCTCCATGGCGAGATCCATGGCGCCCGATTCGGCAGGTTCGCAGTTCTTCATCATGCACGCGGACGCGCCGCATCTTGACGGCCAGTACGCGGCGTTCGGCAAACTCGTATCCGGCTACGACGTGCTTGACGGGATAGCTTCCGTTCGCACCGGCTGGGGCGACGAACCGAGAGAACCTCAGATAATGAAAAAAGTATATATCAAATAAGGAGCAGTTATGAAATACGGAATTCAGCTTTACAGTATGAGAGATCTTGCCGAGCGCGATCTTGAAGCGGCAATAGCCGAAGCCTCTCACATCGGCTACAAAATGATAGAATTCGCCGGATTTTTCGGCAGAACGCCCGAGCAGATAACGAAGGCTCTTTGCGAAAACAAAATAGAGCTTTTCGGCACGCATTCGGGTATGGGCGAGCTTGTCGCCGATTTTGAAGGCACGGTGAGATTCCACAAGGCGATCGGAAACAAAAACTATATCATTCCGCATTATCCGATGAGAAATAAAGCGGAACTCGATTCATTCGTCGAGCTTGTGAAAAAATATCAGCCGATGCTCAAAGAAGAGGGTATACGCCTTTCGTATCACAACCACAGTATGGAATATCAGCCGAACGAAGACGGACTTTATCCGAATCCCGAGCTTTTCCGTCTGACCGATATCGGCTTTGAGATAGACACGTTCTGGGCGTTCAACGCCGGCGAGGATCCTGTTGAACTGATGGAAAAATACGGCGACCGTCTGACCTGCATCCACCTGAAGGACGGGTTCAAGGGCGGCAAAGGTATGCCGCTCGGAATGGGAGAAGCGCCGGTCAAAGCGGTATACGAAAAGGCGGTAAGCCTCGGCATACCGATAATCGTCGAAAGCGAAACGTGTGATCCCACCGGCCCCGACGAAGCACGCATCTGTTTCGAGCATCTGAAAACGCTTGAAAAATAACGTCAAAACGGCGCCTTCGGGCGCCGTTTTGAGGTGACGGCGTGGCATTATATAAAGAAGCTCCGGCGCTGAATATATGCCTCTGCACACGTTCCGTATCCGTTTTCCGGCAGGACGGCAAATATGTATATAGT
>CACYEW010000223.1 GCA_902773455.1 uncultured Ruminococcus sp. | reverse complement strand
GCGGCTTTGACGGAGGTGATGTGCGGGTTGGCGCCGTTGTACCAGTAGAGGAAGCCTTCGAGGTCGATCTTGTCGCCCACTTTAAGAGCTTCGACAGCCTTGTAAACGTCGGTATCTTTGCCGCAGAGGTAGAACTCAACGCAGAAGCCGTAGGTCTTACCGTCTTTGGAGACTTTGAAATAAAGGTCGTCGGTCTTGCCTTCGGTATCCTTATACGCGAAAGCGGCGCCGGTATCGTCGTAAGCTTCAACGGTCATGCCTTTGAAAGCGACCTTCATATTCATGTAATCGGCAAGTTTGTCGGTGCCGAGAACGCCGGTAACGTCGGTAACGGGAGCTACGTAGCTGCCTTTGATGATCTCAAATTTGGAAATGTCGGAAATTTCGACTTCGCCCGACCATTCGGCTTTGTGACCGGTGACTCTGATCTTCGTGCCTTCGGTGAGTTTATCGTAATCATCTTTGCTGCAGGGCATTTCATAGAGGAAGTACGCGCCTTCTTCGTTCTGCGTGTAGATCGTCGCCTTATCCTGCCACCAGGACTGTTTTGCCTGAACGTACGTCTCGACGGTCACTTCGGTTTCGACCGCAGCCGCTTTGAACTGTGCGTAGGACGTAAGCTGAACTTTGGACGTGCAGGCGCACATGATCACGACGGACGTGATGACAAGTATTGCCGCAATAATTTTTTTCATGATATTTTCTCCTTATGTTTATTTGTTTTCAACGATATTATAGAACATAGTAATGAACAAATCAAGGCGTCATTATCAATTTTTTATGTTTGAACGCTTTTTGCGAACGTAACGCCATATAAATCCGGCGGCGATCAGCGCCCATACGACTCCGAGCGCGGTAAGAAGGAACACAGCCGTTTTCGGCAGCGGGCCGAGCGCCTTCTGCATCGCTGTCTCGCCGGTGTTGATCTGATCGAGACGGTAAAGCGCTTTTACGTTATTGTAAAGCTTCGTAAAATACGCGTCGTCTATCGTCTCTTTTCTTCTGACCGACTTGACGGTATTTTCGATAAGCTGTCCCGCCGCGTCGCGAAGCGAAGCGGAGCCGTTGAAGACCGGGGTCGTGAACGTATACCGACGGTTTTGCAGGAGCAGCTTTGACGCGTCTATCTTTATGCTGTAATAATGATCGTTGTCTTCGCCTGACCGCGAAAGGTATTCCCTGTATTCCGGCGTGTTCTGCGCTTTGAGCGTTACTGGAACGTAGCCCTCCGTTTCGGCGTAGGTTATCTGCACCTTATCGGTCAGAAGATACTGCGCGAACATCCACGCGGCGAGCACTCTCTGCGGATCCTTTTTGTTGAATACGCAGAGCGACGGTCCCTGAGAGATCATTTTCGGCTCGTCCGGGTTTACCTGCGGTATCATTTTTACGACGGTTTCAAATTCGATCAGGTCTTCTTTCGGTATGTCGAGATGAGTCGCCTTACTGCCTATCCACGTGGCGCCGGCTGTCGAGTCTATCGCAAAAATACACTGGCCGGCGTTGAAGAAATTGCCGGGGTAGCTCGATATCTTGAACGTCGAGAACGCTCCGTTCGAATGCGAGGCGACGGTTTTGAGAAACTCTTTCGTTTTGTCGTTGAATATCAGTATATCTCCGTCGGCGTTTGAATAATCCGCTCCCGCCTGCTTCAGATACTGTATCATCATATTGTCGGTCGATTTATAAATGAACGGGATCATCACGTTGCCGCCGTTCAGTTTATACGTGCCGTCTTCGTTTTTCTCAAGCGCTTTTTCGGAGACCTCCCATATAAAGTCCCACGTGAGCGTCTCCGGTATTTCGTACCCGAGTCTTTCGACGAAGGTCTTGTTTATATAGCAAGCCTCGGTCGAGCGCATATACGGTATCGCGTAGTAACCGTCTCTTATCCTGCATTCCTCTATAAACTGCGGTACGAGCTCGCCGAATTCCGGCGAGTCGAATTTCAGCTCGCTGCCGCCCAAACCGTACTTTTCGTCGTTGAATATGCCGTCGAGCTTTACCACCGTATTTTCGCCCGTCATATACGTCGCTATATGGTCGGGGTACGTGATACAGATATCCGGGGTCGTACCGGTGGCGATATTCGTTATCACGTCGTTATATATCCTGCCGTAATCGGCGTACAGGCTGAGCTTTATTTTCACGTTCGGGTAAAGCTCCTGAAAAGCGGCTATAGCGTCTGTGTAGACCCTGGTCTGTATTTTGTTCGTATCGTTTTTCGCCCAGAATACGAGCTCGTACTGCTTCGTTTCGTCGAATTTTTCGGGTATTTCGAATTCTTTCATACCGTGCGAGCCGTGGCAGGACGAGAGCGCCGCCGAGCATAAGACCGTGAGAAGAAGCAGTATGACGGATAAAGCCTTCTTCATCCCTTCGTACCTCCTCTCGAAACGCCCTCCATTATCTTGTTCCTGAAAATGAGGAACAGAACTATCAAAGGCACCGATATCACGACGACCGCCGCCATCATGGCAGGTACGTTCTCACGGCCGAAACCGCTTTCGCGTATCGCCTGTATACCGTTTGAAACGAGGAAATAAGCCTCGTCGTCGGTGATGAGCCTCGGCCATACGTACGAATTCCAGCATTCGATGACCTTAAGTATCACTATCGTGACTATCGTCGGCTTGCAGATGGGTATCATCACCTTGAACAGATACTTGAGATCCGACGTTCCGTCGACCTTTGCGGCGCGGTAAAGCTCGTCCGGTATCTGCTCGAAATTCTCTTTGAGCAGATAGATATAGAACACGCTCGCTACGGACGGGAGTATAAGACCCGAAAACGTATTGCGGAGCCCGAGGTCGGTTATCGTAACGAAGTTAGTTATTATGACGAGCTCGTTCGGTATCATCATCAGCGCGAGAAAAAGCGAAAACACGAGATTCTTGCCTTTGAAATCTATCCGTGCGAAAGCGTAGGCGGCGAATATCGTCACCGCGAGCATCAAAAATGTCGTGATAAGGGTAAATATAACCGTGTTTATGAAATAACCGCCGAGAGGCACCTCGGTAAACGCGTCCTTATAGTTTTGGAGCGTGGGGTTTTCGGCTATGAATTTAGGCGTGAACTCGGAGCTGTACGCGCTGTAGCTTTTGAAGGATGAGAGCACCATCCAGTAAAACGGGAAAAGCACGATCAGCGCCCAGACGGTGAGCATCAGATAAACGAACACCTTCAGGACGATCCCTCCGGCTTTACCGTGTTTTTTCTTGATATATTCGGATCCGTTATTCATGCCGTCACCTCAATAAACCGTCTTTCTTTTGCTGATCATCAGATTTATGACCGTGACCGTGAAAACGATAAGAAACAGAATGATCGCCGCCGCCGACGCATACGACGGATATCCGCCGCTGTCGCCGTAGAGCATATCGTAGATATAGCCGACGACCGTATTCATACCCGCGGCGTTAAGATCCGTGCCGAATATCGCGACCTCGTCGCTGTACGCTTTGAAAGCGCCGATAAAGCCGGTTATCACGAGATAGAATATCATCGGCGAGATCATCGGCAGAGTGATCTTCGTAAAGACGCGGAATTTCGGCGTGCCGTCTATCTTGGCGGCTTTGTAATAATCGTCCTTCACGGAAGCGAGAGCGCTCGTGAGAATGAGTATTTTGAACGGTAAAACCACCCATACGGTATAAAAGCACATAACGAACATTTTAGCCCAGTACGGACCGTCGATGAAATCTATCGGTCCCGCGCCGAACGCTTTTATCACGAGATTGACGAGACCGTCCGTATACGCCGTCTTTTTGAAAAGTATCATGAAAACGAGACCGACGGCGAGAGTGTTCGTCACGTACGGCAGAAAATACACCGTCTGAAACAGATTGCGCAGCGGCTTGATCGAGCTCAGCCCGAGCGAGATCAGAAGCGCGAGCAGCGTTGATACCGGCACCGTGATTATAACGATGATGAACGTGTTTTTGAGCGCCTGCAGGAAATACGTATCGTGCAGAACGTAAGAATAGTTATAAGCGCCGACGCCGAAAAACGACTGCGAAGCGGAGTTGTATCCCTCTTCGAACGAATAGACCAAAACGTCTATCAGAGGATATACCATGAATACTCCGAGAAACAGTATCGCCGGCAGAAGGTATAAAAACGCTTTAAGGTTCTTATTTTTCATCTTCCGCCTCCGCGCCCGGTCTTATGCGCTCTTCGGTGTTCTTATCGAAGACGAGCACTTTCGAGGGTTTGAGCGTAAATCTCGCCACCGGCGGCTTTACGCCGACAGCCTGTTCGGCGGCTATTATCGCCCGTACCGTCGGAGCCTGACAGAGCGGATGTCTGCAGACGACGCTCGTATCTCTGCCCATGACTTCAATTCGTTCAAGCTCGCATCCGAAAGCGCCGGCGTCGTCGGGTATCATTGCCTCCGGGCGTATTCCCGCCCAGACGTCGCGGTCGGGCGCGTCGAAATCAAGCGTCTCCTCTTCTCCGATCACGAGTTTTTTATTTTTTATACTGCCTTCGAAAACGTTTATCGGCGGCGTGCCGAGGAATTTAGCGACGAACAGATTTTTCGGGTCGTCGTATATGTCCTGCGGTTTCCCGTACTGGTCGAGCCTGCCCGAATTCATAACGAGTATGTAATCGGAGATACTCATCGCCTCCTCCTGGTCGTGGGTAACGAATATCGTCGTGATACCCGTTTCACGCTGGATACGGCGCAGTTCTTCTCTCGTCTGAAGTCTGAGACGGGCGTCGAGGTTGGAAAGCGGTTCGTCGAGCAGAAGCGCCTTCGGCATCTTCACGAGCGCTCTCGCGATCGCAACGCGCTGCTGCTGACCGCCGGAAAGCTCCGCCGGGCGGCGTTCGAGATATTTTTCTATCTGAACGAGCCGTGCCGCGTCCATGACCTTTTTATCCATGACGTCCTTCGGCAGCTTGTCCTTCCCGCGAAGATTCTGCAGGGGAAAGATTATATTCTGATATACGTTCAGATGCGGATAAAGCGCGTAGTTCTGAAACACGAGACCGATTCCGCGGTGCTCCGGTTCAACGTCCGAAACGTCGACCCCGTCGAACAGGATCCTGCCCGACGTCGGTTTTTCGAGGCCGCAGATAAGGTTCAGCACGGTGCTTTTGCCGCAGCCGGAAGGCCCGAGCAGACCTATCAGCTTGCCCTCGGGTATCTCGTAGCTGAAATCGTTCACCGCGATAACGTCGTTCGGATCCTTCTTGTTTTTGCTTCTGAATTTTTTCGTAAGGTGTTCCAGCGTAATTTTCATAAAACCCCGCCTTTTCTTTGCTGTATTTATTTACTGTACCATCGTTTTCTTGTGCGAAAGAGCGACCTGCGCGAACAAGAGCGCGGCGAAAACGAATATGAGCGATATAAGAGACTGCACCTGCTGAGCGTAAACGTGTACGCCGAAGACAGTGTTGCCGTTCGACTGTATCACCGAAAGCAGCTTGCCCGAGCCGAGAGCGCAGAGGAAGCCGAAAACTCCGGCGATACAGTCCTTGAGCGCCGCCGCCTGAACGAAATATTTAACGTCGACGAAGGCGTATGAAATGTTTATCATATTCTGAAACGTTCCCGCCTGACTGATATTATACAGTATCACGAAAACGATGATGAGCCATCTCGCGTCGGGCGACGTGAATATATTCGCGGCGAACGCGGCGGCGGCGACGGTCAGCGCGAGCTGTATGCCGCGCACGAAGCCGAATTTATCGGAAAATCTGCCGAAAAGCTTCGATATCGCAAATCTGCCCGCACAGCCGATTATGTTTATTATCTGTATCTGACCGAGAGTATAGTAAAGCTCATCCTGCTTATAGGTGCCGAGAAAACCGATCGTCGTATAGATCGCGCCCCACCAGAGACATTTGAGGATCACGGTATTGACGTAATCTTTATTGCCGAGCGTGTTTTTCATTATTTCGGAGAGCTTCGGCGGCTTTTCGGTATTATCCGCTTTGTTTTCGTTTTTGATGCAGAGCAGACAAATGAGATCCGCGGCGCAGAAAACGAACATACACACGCTCGATAAAAGAAAGCCCTTCGTCATATCTCCGCTTTCGTCAAGTCTGTCTATCGCGTAGCCGAGCGAAAGCGATACGATCATACCGGAGAAAAGCGATACCATCTCCTTCGTCGAGGAAAAGCTCGCGCGTTTATGCGGATCGACGAAGGAATTGCCCCATTTATAGATCAGATTCGTCACGAAATAGTTGCCGAAATACGCGGAGAGTATGCAGATTATAAGTATTATTCGCCTTGCCCCGTTATCGAACGGCAGAAACGGGATCAGATACAGGCACGAAAACAGAAACTGCGCCGCAGTATGGAAAACGACCGCCGTTTTTTTGGTATTCCGTATCCTTCCCATAACGAGAACGGAAAATATCTGAAACAGAAAAGAAAGCGAG
>CACYEW010000222.1 GCA_902773455.1 uncultured Ruminococcus sp. | reverse complement strand
TCGAAGAAAAATACGGTCTCACCTGCGACGTTATCGACGCAAGAAGCGTTGTTCCGTTCAACTACGAGCCCGTTCTCGAATCCGTCAAGAAGACCGGCAAGATCCTTCTCGCGACCGACGCGTGCCTCCGCGGCAGCGTGATCAACGATATGGCGCAGAACATCACGTCGCTTGCGTTCGATTACCTCGACGCTCCGCCCGCTGTTCTCGGCGCAAAGAACTGGATCACTCCGTCCGCTGAATACGATCACGATTTCTTCCCGCAGCCCGACTGGTTCCTCGATCTCATCAACGAGAAACTCATCCCGCTCAAAGGTCATGTAGCTAACCAGAACTTCACGAACGAAGAAACCAAGAGAAAGCTCGCAAAAGGCGTATAAGTCAAACAGAATAAGCCGCCGCAAGGCAACCCCGTGCGGCGGCATACTTTAATAAAAAGGAGAAAAAACATGAAAATTTTCATTGATACCGCCAATATCGAAGAGATCAAAGACGCATACTCTCTCGGTATCGTATCCGGCGTCACTACCAACCCGTCCATAATCGCAAGAGAAGGCAAGAAATTCGAAGACGCCATCGCCGAGATCTCCGCGATAGTCTCCCCCGAAACGCTTATATTCGGCGAGGTCATCTCCCTTGAAGCCGACAAGATGGTCGAAGAAGGCAGAGCGATCAACAAGATCCGCCCGAACATGATCGTCAAGATCCCGACCTGCAAAGAAGGTCTCAAAGCCGTTTCGATCCTTTCCAAAGAAGGCATCAAGACCTGCTGCACGCTGTGCTTCTCCGCAGGTCAGGCGCTTCTCGCTTCGAACGCCGGCGCGTCCTACGTCGCCCCGTTCGTAGGCAGAGTCGACGATATCGGCTGGACCGGTATGGAACTGATCCAGAAGATCGCCGATATGTTCGCGATCCAGGAAGCTCCGACTCAGATCGTCGCCGCCTCCACGCGTAACCCGATCCACGTCATCGACCTCGCTCTCGCCGGCGCAGACGTTGCGACCGTTCCGTACAAGGTCATAATGCAGATGATCGATCATCCCCTCACCAAGAGCGGACTCGATAAATTCCTCAAGGATTACGAAAAGATCCCGAAATAAGGGCAAGATCAAAGCCTCAAAAAAGCCGGATGAAACAAGGTTTTTCCTTATCTCATCCGGTTTTTATCCGGCTTCACGGAATATCGGAGCAGACGGTCAAATCCGGAAAAACTCTTGACATATCTTTGAAGCCGGTGTATAATACGGATATTAAATAAAAAGGAGAAATCATCATGGATCAGAATCAGCAGCAGTCTAATCAGAACAACTCGTTTTCGCTTTCCAAGATCACGGATATCGTCGTCAACGTCATTCCGATAATCGTAATCGTTTTCGCGATACTCGCCGTCGTCGCGTTTCTTTTCTATACGGTAATGGGCATTACGTCGGGTTCTTTCCGCGGATTTTTGACCAGCTTTGCAAGCGGCATATCCGCCTGCATGAGCAACGTTTTTATGGCGGCGGTATTATCGGCGCTTAAAAAGATCATATCCAAAAAATAAAATCGCTCAAAAAAAAGCTGAAAGCGGCCGCGCTTTCAGCTTTTTTATTATACACGGATCACATATCAGCGAGCAGAGCCGCGCCGATGACGGTGGCGAACTGAGAATTTTCGGGGATTATGAAGCGCTCGGGAAACAGCGTTTCAAGCTCTTTGAATTTTTCAACGCATTGAGGTATTCTCGTCAGATTGCCGGTAAGGACGATGTCGGAAACTCCGCACGATTTTGCGGCGAAGCGCGCCATAACGGCGACCGTCTCAAAAACGAGGTTCAAAAGCCCAGCGGCAAGGTCGCTTCTCGTGGCGAGATCGTCCACCTTTCCGAAATTCGCCGCGGTCATATTGCCGGGCAGACCGAAATCTTTCTTCGCTATGTCTTTGATCTGCAGATCGACCTTCTCAACGTCGCCGTCTTTTGCAAGCTCTACGACGGAAGCCGTACTTCCGATACCGAAAAGCTTTGAAGCGAGACCGCTTACAGTACCGCCGCCGACGCCGGTACCGCCGAGATACTCGAACGAATACGCGCCGTCGGTAAAATCGCCGTACGTTATCGAGGTACCGGTACCCATGCTCACTATCGCCGCGCGTTTCAGCTTTGAAAGATACAAGCCGCCGAGACCGACGCTCTTGAACTCCTGCACGTGGATGCACTTCAGCCCGTAGATCGAATCCTTTATGTAGGTCGAACCGACGCCCGTGATCATCACTTTGTCGATATTTGATATCGAAAGACCGTTTTCAAGCGTGAATTTGCCGAACGCTCCGTAAACGCTGGTCAGAGGATCCGTCGCTTTTACGAGCATTGGATGTATAAGATTCTTTTCTTCGTCAAAGCCGACGATCTTCGTCGTGCTTCCGCCTATATCTATTCCTACCGTAACTTTCATTTATTTGCCTCGCTTATTGTCGTTAAGGCTATTCTAACACATTTTGATACGATTTTTAACGTACTTATTTAAATAATTTCTGAATATTTACGGCAAATGTAAGACCATTCGCAGTCGGAGCAGATAAGATCGAACTTGTTTTTCTTGTATATCTTTTCTTTTGCCGTATCGAAAATATCTTTACTCAGGCGCTGATCTTCTTTTACGCCGAGCAGAGCGGCGGTCGTTTTATCGTATCTCTGCACTTTTTCTTCTGTTTTGCAGACGCCGTTTATCAGATTCGGGCAGGATGAACAAAGATCGTCGGCTCCGGAAACGAGGCTGAATTCTTCGCCGCCGTCAAGCCGTTTTATGACCTCTTTCATTTTCAGATTGAATTCTTCGCTGTAGCCTTTGCCCTCATAATGAGCAATGCAGAGAATGTGGTGCGGCCTGATCTTCATTTTGCCGCCCTCATTGCGTTTGCCGCGGCGAGAAGAGCCACGCCCGTATCGGCAAACACGGCAAGCCACATGCCCGTTACGCCGAATACCGAAAGAAGCAGTATGACGGCTTTGACGGCAAGCGCAAATATGATATTCTGCTTTGCTATGCCGACGGTCTTTTTCGATATCCTGCATAGCTCCGGCAGTTTTCTTATATCGTCGTCGGTGATCACAATATCGGCGGCTTCTATCGCCGCGTCGGAGCCTATACCGCCCATCGCGATACCCGTATCGGCTCTTGCAAGCACCGCGGCGTCGTTTATGCCGTCGCCCGCGTAAACGGTTTTGCCTTCCGAAAGCAGTTTTTCCATTTCCGCCACCTTATCGGCGGGCAAAAGCTCCGCGTGCACCTCGTCGATACCGGCTTCCGCCGCCGCTCTTTCAGCCGCCGCTTTTCCGTCGCCGGAAAGCATTACGGTCTTTTTTATTCCCGTTTCTTTCAGCTTTTGCAGCGATTTTGCGGCGTGTTCTTTGACTTTATCGGACGTTACGATAAATCCGAGATATTCGCCGCCGTATAAGACGTGCACGGCTCCGCTTACGTTTTCGACGTTCACGCC
>CACYEW010000221.1 GCA_902773455.1 uncultured Ruminococcus sp. | reverse complement strand
AATACGGGGAGGTGTGTAGATACATTACGGCAAAAAAACAAGACGTCTTGCGGCGTCTTGCTTTTTGTTACGGAGATAATTATTTGAGCTCGATCTGAGCGCCGGCTTCCGTGAACTGTTTTTCGAGTTCTTCGGCGGTAGCCTTGTCGACGCCTTCTTTGATGGGCTTCGGAGCTTCGGTGACGAGATCCTTCGCGTCTTTGAGTCCGAGACCGGTAACTTCTTTAACGAGCTTGATGATGCCCATTTTCTTCGTTTCGTCATAGCCTTTGAGGATGACGGTGAATTCGGTCTTTTCTTCAACTGCCGGAGCGGCTTCAGCGGCGGCGGGGCCTGCGCTGACGGAAACAGCGGCGGATACGCCGAATTCGGCTTCGATCTCTTTTACGAGGTCAGCGAGTTCAAGTATTGTAAGTTCTTTGATTGCGTCAAGTATAGCAGTGGTTTTTTCGGATGCCATTTTGATTTTCCTCCATTTAATTTAATTATTCGCGGATCATTCCGCAGCGGGTGCTTCCGAAGCGGGAGCTTCGGCGGGTGCTTCAGCGGCTTCTTCCGCGGGAGCGTTGTTTTTGTCGACGACCGCCTGAAGAGCGATAGCCAGTTTGTAGAGCGGACCGTTCAAGCTGCCGAGCATCTTCGAAATAAGAACTTCGCGAGACGGGATATCGGCGAGCGCGAGAACTCCGTCACGGTCGAGCATTTTGCCGTCGCATATACCGGCTTTGATCTCAAAAGTCTGTACTTTGGTATCGTACTCTTTGAGGATCTTAGCGGCAGATACTTCGTCACTGCCGAGCGCAACAGCGGTCATACCTGTGAGAACATCGCCGAATTCGGTGTAGCCGAGGGACTGCAGAGCGCGCAGAGTCATCGTATTCTTTATGACCGAATAATCAACTCCGGCTTCGCGCAGAGCTTTACGCAGTTTCGTATCGTCTTCGACGGTGATACCGGCGTAGTTTACGATAACGGCGGAGCTTGCCGCTTTAACCTTTTCCGCAAGTTCTTCGACGATTTTCGCTTTCGCGGCGATCGTTTTCTCTTTTGCCATTTGTTTTACCTCCGTATGAATTTCCGTGACAGGAGGGAGAAAAAAAGCTTTCCGTCCCAAAAGAGAAGGAAAGCCGATAAAAATCTTTGCATTTTCTCCTCGGCAGGAAAGCGTGAAGCTTTTACCGTAACCTGCTGTCTTTGGATAACATGCGAATTATATCACAAAAGTTTTCGTTTGTCAATACCTTTTTTGCAAAAAATCGGGTGAATTTCGCTGTATTTTCGATAAAATTCCGTTTTTTCCGATTACGGTTGACAAAGCCGCAATATCTGATATAATAAAAGCAGAACGAATATAAAGAGGTCTATATTATGAACAAGCGGTTGTACGACGTTATAAACGGAAAAGAAGAGAATTATATGCTCCCGTTTTACTGGCAGCACGGCGATCATCACGGTAAGATACCCGAACAGGTGGAGAGGATATACGAAAGCGGCTGCCGCGCCCTGTGCGTTGAATCGCGTCCGCATAAGGACTTCTGCGGCAAAACCTGGTGGGACGATATGGATCTCATCATATCCGAATGCGAAAAACGCGGCATGAAGGTCTGGATACTCGACGACGACCATTTTCCCACAGGTCATGCAAACGGCAAATTGAAAGAACGTCCGGAGCTTCGCAAATGGCAGCTTGCCGAACGCCACGTTGACGTTACCGGACCTCTTACCGACGCTCTGCTGACGGCAAACTGCGGCGATGAAGATAACGTCTTACTCGGCGCTTACGCTTACAGACGCACCGGCAAAGGCGAAGGATGCGAGCCGGATCCGGTCGGAATGAACGGGACCGCGAAAGACGGCTTTCTGAAATTCAGTCTGCCTAAGGGCTGCTTTCGTATTTTCTTCATTTACAAAACGAGAGCCGGCACGACCCGCCCGGATTATATTGATATGCTCCGCGAAGAGTCGGTAAAACTGCTGATCGACGAGGTATACGAGCCGCATTACGAGCATTACGGCAGATATTTCGGAGGTACCGTCGAAGGATTTTTCTCGGACGAACCGTTTTTCGGCAACGACTGGTACGGACCTCATTCGGTCGATCGCGGTATGTACGATCACAGCGTCGGTATGCCGGGTCTCGCTCTGCCGTATAACGACAGAGTGATCGACATGATGAAAGAAAAGATCGGGCGCGATCCTTTACCGCTTCTGCCGGCTTTATGGTTCGATATGGGCGATATGACGGGAGAGGTGCGCCATGCGTTTATGGACGCCGTGACGACGCTTTACCGCAACTGCTTCACGAGACAGCTCGGCGACTGGTGCAGAGAACACGGAGTAAAATACATAGGCCACATAATCGAAGATATGAACGCCCACGGAAGGCTCGGATGCAGCGCCGGTCATTATTTCCGCTCTCTTGACGGACAGAGCATGAGCGGTATAGATATAGTGCTCCATCAGATAATCCCGGGACTTTCCGATCATATCCATACGTCGAGCACCTTCGGCAATAACGCCGACCCCGCGTTTTTCGATTACGTTCTGCCCAAGCTCGGCTCGTCGCTTGCTCATATCGGCACGCAAATGCAGGGCAGGGCGATGTGCGAGGTGTT
>CACYEW010000220.1 GCA_902773455.1 uncultured Ruminococcus sp. | reverse complement strand
TTATAAACTGATACATATTGCGACTGTCAAGTCGCGCCGGCGGCGTCCCCCCCCCACCGCCCGCCGGCTTGTTTTATGAAAATAAAAAACAGAGAAAACTGTTTTTACCTTTTCTCTGCTTTGTAATATCATTTTTCGATTATCTTTGTCGCTATGATGAATTCTTCCGGGAATGAAATACTGTTCGGCACGATTTCGCTTAAGTATTTACCTTCAAAAGAATAGTTTATGACGACCTCCGATAATGCCGGTATCAAACTATACATTTCGCCGTTGTTTTTACCTTCATAAAACTTTTCGTATTCGATCCACGATTCAAGCTCACTTTTTTTGTTTTGTGTCTGAAGCGATACTTCAAGATCATCTTCGGAATAATTATGAAAGCATATCGCATAATCGAATATGACGGTTCCGTTATCTGTTAAACGATAACCGTTAAAATAAGATTTTTCTTCTATCCATACGAGAGTTTTCTTTTCCTGCACGTCGTTTTTACAGGAAAAGATACACACAGCAAATGAAATCAACAGAAGAAAAGCCGCAAGTCTTTTGAAATTCATATCGGTCACCTTGTTTTTAATAGTTTTCCAAAAGCGATTTATAAAACTCGCAGTAGTCAGATCTGCCTTCCGCTGTAAAATTGATCGCTTCACGAGGGTGGCGGTTCAGCTGACCTGTGAAAAGATACTGCAGGTCATACCCCCATTTTATTCCCGACGCTTTGAGCGGAAGCATATACTTTTCTATGAATTCGAGCACGCTGTAAAGGCTGTAACGCGGATTTTTAAGAAATCCGAGCAAAAGCTCCGTCGCACAGTTGCCGGCGCCTCTGCCCATGCCCATAGCCGAACAGTCGAGATACGAAACGCCGTAAGAAAGCGTTTCAATTGTATTCGCAAACGCTAAATTCTGATTGTTGTGCGCGTGAAAACCGGCGCGTTTGCCGTTTTTGTTCGCCGTATCCATATAAAGCCTTGCAAGCTCCATAACGCTTTCGGGATAGAACGAACCGTAGCTGTCGACGAGATATATGACGTCGGCGGACGAGGCTCCTATCATTTCAAGCGCCGCCTCGATCTGATTCGTATTCGCCTGCGATACCGCCATGATGTTGCACGTCGTCTCGTAGCCGAGACCGTGCAGATGCTCGATCATCTCGACCGCCGCCGGTATCTGATGTATGTAGCACGCGACGCGTACCATATCGATATAACTGTCTTCTTTTTTTACGAAATCCGTCTTGTAGTCGCATCTGCCGACGTCAGCCATTACGGATATTTTCATCATCGGATCTTTATGCTCGCCTATCGCGGCTCTTATATCCTCTTCTTTGCAGAATTTCCACTTGCCGAAATCGCTTTCGCGAAAGAGCTTTCTGCTCGATTTATAACCGAATTCCATATAATCGACGCCGGATTCGAGATTAGCCTTATAAAGCGCCGAAACGAATTCATCGTTAAATCTGAAATCGTTGCAGAGTCCGCCGTCGCGAAGCGTTACGTCAAAGACTTTTATGTCGTCTCTGACGGACATTAAATTACCGACACGTCCGCTCATTTATATTCTCCTTTTTCATGTTTGATTATTATCGCCGCTATGCACAGCGCCGCGGCGGCGGCGCATACGGTGACCGCGGCTATCATTATCGCCTTGCTCGGCTTGCCTTCGGCTTCATCTTCCGGTCTCGTTTCGGGGGTAGTGTCGAAATCGAGCGTTTCCCTCTCCGTATCTGCCGATGAATACTCCGTAACGACCTTTACAGAAAACGAGGTCGCTCTGTTTTTATAATTCACGGTAATGACCTGCGCCCCGAGCGAACCGGGATCGTAGCCCGATATCATATCAGCCGTTATCGGCACGTTTTCGGTCTGCCCGTCGTCGTACGTAACCGTAAGGTAGAAATCAGACAGATCGAGTTCTTCGCCGACAAGATATTCGCTTTTTTTGATCTGATCGGCTATATCGAGCCGTTTTATCTGCTTTGAAGCGTCAGATCCCGCTGCCGTCGCGTTTACCGCGATGAAAAGAAACAGGAGTATCGCCGCGATCAGTTTTTTAATCATATTACCTCCGCGGAATAAAGTATTCCGCCGGTCACGCCGAGCGCGACCGTATTATCTTCGTCAAGGGTGAATTCAAGCGTTATTTCCGTAGGTTCTTTTACGAAAAACTCTTTTTCGGAAACGGTCTTTCCCGTAAGCGCGTCTTCGCAGAATACCCTGCCGAAACGGTCGACCTTCACTTTAAGCGTATGTTTTCCCTTTTCGATATACAAGCCCTGATATATCTTTCCGGCGCTCGATATCGCGTGACCGTCTTCGATTATAACGTCGCCTTCCTCCGTCCAGAAGCACCTGCCCTGACTGAAATCGGCGTTCTGAAAATACGAAGCGGATCTTATGCAGGTGTCGGATATGAAATTCGTCGGTTTGACGCAAAGCATATCCGTAGGCGAACGGTATTCGTTATTGAATATACGCACGTTCTTAACGGGCGACCAGTCGTCAGTCTCCTCGTTATCGAACGGGCATTTGCCGTTATACGGGTTGTCGGGCCACGTGCCGACGGAATAACCGCCCTGAAGCACGCAGTCGTAAACGTTCACGTTATATATCTCCTGCCTGTCAGGATGCGGATCGTCGGATCCCCAGGTGATGAAGCAGATCGCTTTGCCGCCGCCGGAATTGAGATAACAGTGCGCGACCTCGATATCGTGTACGGCGTTGTAAACGCCGGGAGACGACCACCACCAGCGGAGCCCTCTCGGATCGTTATATATCGCGCACATGACTATCGCGTCGTCGTTCGATTCAAAGAAGCATCTTTCGTATTTTGCGTGATGCGTGCCGATCGTCATACCGAAGCCGTCTCCGGATACGCATTTGACCTCGTGCAGTTTGACGTTCGCCGCGTAAATATTCATGCAAGCGTCGAGCGTTATATGGTAGTTATTCGATCTTACGACCTCGAAATCGGACAATTCAACGTTTTCAACGCAATAAAAGCCTACGGAGATACAATGGATCCTGTCGTGGCAGTTGTTCGGGTACCAGCCTATGCGCTCCTCCTCGCTGCCCTTGTCCATGCTTCTGATCTTGCCCTTGCCCGTGATCTTCACGTTTTTGCAGAATTTTGCCTGGATGAGCGGATAAGTCGCCACGTGCAGAGCGTGGGTCCAGTTTATGTTTCTCATCGGGTAGTCGTGACCGTAGAAAACGGGGTATTTGTAATCGCGGTCTTCCTGCGACTGCCAGAGTATAACGCCCTCGCAAAGATGAAGATCGACGTTCGACTTCATCATTATATTCGTGATTATATATCTGCCGGTGTTGTGATAAGGTATGAGAACTCTGCCGCCGCCGTGAGCGTTGACGTGATCTATCGCCGCCTGTATGGCGTCGGTATCGTCGGTAAACGCGTCCGCCTTCGCGCCGAAATCGAGCGCGTTCACCTCGTAATCCGGCAGCTCGAATCTGTACGGATTGAACGAGAAATCGCGGTAATTTTCAATATAGAATCTCGGCGCGATCTTGACGTACGATCCGTCTTCTTTTTCGAGCACTGCGAGAAACTGCGACGAAAGGCGGGTCATATTGCCGCGTTTCATCGGGAATTTCGCCGTTACCGCGTCTTTGATATCACATTCGAAAAGCTTTGTCAAGCCCTTTATATCGTCGTGTACGTTATACATAAACGTCTCGTAAACGGCGATCTTTTTATAATCTTCTTTATTATCGATCTTTATTTCCGCCGTGACCGTTTCTTCGTCTGCGGTGCAGGATAAAACGGAGCCGGCGTACGGATATATCGGTTCTTCCTCTTCCGGAGTGATCCTTCTGACCGTTACGGAGCCTTTTCCGCCGAGCAATTCGAATCTGAAACCGGCGAGTCTCTCTTTTGCTTGCGGCACGTCGGAGAAATTGAAGAAATACGCCTTTTTATCCGAATAAGGATCGATATCGAATATTTTGCTCTTTTCGGGCTTATATTCACCGTCCTTTTCGTCGACGAACCAGATCCTCACCTTATCGGCAGAGCTGTCGTTTTTCATTATGAAAAACAGAGTGTTCCGAAGCCACATCGGCGCGTTATACATCGTATTGTGAACGTCGGGAAAATACGGAGTCTGAAAATAAGCGCCGCCGTCGAAATCGAATTTCAGTCCGTCGTCGTAAGAAAGCGATCCGTTATAAGCCGAAAAACTCTTCCACGCGCCGGGTATCTCAAAGCTGAGATCTACTATCTCGCCGACAGATACGGCGCCTAACTGATAAAGTCCCGCCCAGTTCTCTTCACCTTCGTTATAAACGCCGATCTCCATTGCGGTTATCGCGTTTCTTTTTTCAAAGCCGGTGATGATGAACGTCGTCGTGTTCCAGCATTCTGCTAAGATCGGAGCGTCAAGCTCGTACGTCTCATTATTAGAGAACAGCTTCACCGACAGATGATAAGCGCCGGGAGCAAATCTCGTAACATCCGTCGCAACGGTAAGGCACGAATAAGAAGACAGATCGAGCGGCTCGGCGTAGTCGCGGCGAAGCGCTCTTCTCTCTTTTGCTCTTGTATCTGCGCATACGCCCTGAACGCAGCCGCAGCCGTCGTAATAGCCTTTGAACGGAGTGTTCGGAAATCTTGTCACGAATTCGGCTTTTTCCGTATTTTCAACCGGATAAAAGCCTTCCGCGTCTGACTGGAACGTATGGAGCTTTTTTTCGTTTGATAACGGATATCTTTTTTTGACTTCAAATCCGGTCATAATAACCTCTTATTTAACAAATATCGTTTTACCGCAATATACTCGTCTGAATTTTTCGTATTCGTCAAAGTCTCCGCATAACGCGAAGGGTTTGTTTATATAAGGAAGCTGAGACATAAGCTCGTCCGCCTGACCTTTTTCTATCTTTATCACCGCGTAATCTTCATCCTGCTCGTCGATATCGTCCGACAGAAATTCGGATATTTCGACCGGGTCGGGCAGATCGTCGCCGATCTCCGCGTACGCTCTCGTATTCGATACGATCCTTGAAAAATCTACGTCGGCGGGAGTTATTTTGCCGGGAGCGGATCTCTGCACCATTTCTTTCAGCACCGTTATATGTTCGGGACCCGTACCGCAGCAGCCGCCTACGACCGATACGCCTGCGTCGTACATCTTCTGCATCGCGTCGGCGTATACTTCGACCGGAGTCGGTTTATCGGGCAGCCCCGCGTTCGGTTTGGCGGCGACGGTCACGCCGATCGCCTCCGCGTAAGGCACTATCGGGATCAGGTGTTCCGCAACGCTTGCCGCGCCGAACGAGCAGTTTACGCCGAAGCAGTCAGCGCCGGCGTCCGCAAGCGTGAAAAGCGACGGCAGAAGCAGATCTCCCGAAAGCGTTTTGCCGCTCTGATCTATCGTAAGAGTCGCTATCACGGGCTTGTTCGAATACTTTTTGAAGGCGCATACGGCGGCTCTCGTTTCGGAGGTCTGGATGTTCGTCTCCGTCATGAACAGATCGACGTACGGATCTATCGCTGAAACGACTTCGCCGTAACGCTCGACCGCCTCGTCGAATCTCATATCGCCGTACGGATAAAGGTATCTGCCTATCGGAGATACCGCGCCTATGACGAGTTTGTCGGATCCGGCGGCTTCGCGCGCGACTTTGGATACGCCGATCGCCGCTTCGATATTTATCGGATCTTTGCCCTGAACGATGCCGAAGGTCGACGTCAGAACGGCGTCTGAACCGATATCGTAAAGGCCTTTTTGAAAGTTGTAGAGCATGTCCGGATGTTCGTAAGCGAATTTCCACGATTTTTCACCCGGTTTCATACCGTATTTCATATACGTCGTACCGGTCGCGGTATCGAGTATGAGCGGCAGTTTTGTTTTAAGCATATTCAACCTCTCTTATATGTTGTGCCCAGCGGCGTGTCGATGAGCGTTATGCCCTGTGCGGCGAGCTCCGCTCTTATCGCGTCGGCTTTTGCGTAATCCTTTGCTTTCTTCGCGGCGGCGCGTTCGGCTATTTTTGCAAGTATCTCCGGGTCGCCTTCTTCTTTTTCTTCGGGCAGGGGCTTTGTAAGATCGAGCGCGAGAACGCGGTCGAAATCTTCTATAAGCGCCTTTTTAGTCGCTTCGTCCGTATCGGCTTTCAGCACGTCGTAGACCGCCGTTACGGCGAGAGCCGTGTTCAGATCGTTGTCGAGAGCCTCGGCAAACGGCTGTTTGTATTTATCGAACGCTTCTCTGTCGACCTCGCCGCCCTTTAACGCGGAGCATTTCGCTCTCAGTTTTTTATAAGCGGTCGCGGCGTTTTCCAGCGCTTCTTCGGAATAAACGAGCGATTTTCTGTAATGTGAATTGAGGCAGAAAAATCTGTATGCAAGCGGAGTTATTCCCTGCTCTTCGAGTACGGAGAGCGTTAAGAACTTGCCGGACGACTTCGACATTTTGCCCGTCGCCGTGTTGAGGTGCAGAACGTGGAACCAGAAATTGCACCACTTGTGACCTATGTACGCTTCGGACTGCGCGATCTCGTTCGTGTGATGCGGGAACTGATTGACGATGCCGCCGCAGTGTATATCGAGATATTCGCCGCAGTATTTGAGCGAGATCGCCGAGCATTCGATATGCCAGCCGGGGTAACCGAGTCCCCACGGGCTTGGCCATTTCAGCTCCTGATCGTCGAATTTCGACTTTGTGAACCAGAGCACGAAATCGGCTTTGTTTTTCTTGTTGCCGTCGGCTTCCACGCCTTCTCTTACGCCGACTTCGAGATCCTCGGCGTCGTGTTCGCCGAAGACGTAATACTTATCGAGCTTCGACGTGTCGAAATATACGTTTCCGCCGGCTTCGTAGGCGTAGCCCTTTTCGAGCAGAGCCGAGACCATTTCGATGAATTCGGCTATGCAGCCGGTCGCCGGCTGTATGACGTCGGGCTTTTTGATATTGAGCTTTTTCGCGTCCTCGAAAAACGCGTCGGTGTAGAACTTCGCTATCTCCATGACCGTCTTATGCTCGCGCTTCGCGCCTTTGAGCATCTTGTCTTCGCCGGTATCGGCGTCGCTTGAAAGATGCCCGACGTCGGTGATGTTCATAACGCGCAACACGTCGTAACCGGCGTAATCGAGGTATCTGACGAGCACGTCTTCCATCATATATGTACGCAGATTTCCTATATGGGCGTAATGGTAGACCGTGGGTCCGCAGGTGTATATCTTTACCTTGCCGGGTTCATTCGTATAAAAATCTTCTCTTTGCCTTGTTAAGCTGTTATATAACTTCATTTTTTATCCTTTCAGCCGTTTTCCTTTTCGGCTAACTTTTTTTCAAGCTCTTCGATCCTGTGCTTCAGCTCGCAGATCTGCTGAGTTACGGGATCGGGTACGTGTACCTGGTCGAGATCGCATTCGGCGTTCTTTTTCACAACGACGTGCGCCGGTATGCCGACCGCGGTCGAATCGGCGGGTATCTCGTTTATGACGACCGCTCCCGCGGCTATCTTCGTATTGTCGCCTATCTT
>CACYEW010000219.1 GCA_902773455.1 uncultured Ruminococcus sp. | reverse complement strand
GCGGATTTTTGTCAAAGCCCTCGATACAGTTCTTCTTTGTCCACGAAAGAGCTTTTTGATATTCCGCCTCATTGTATATGCCCTCGGTCATACGGCGGATAATTTCGACCTCGTCGACCGATTCGACTCTCATTCCGAGATATTCTTCAATGAATTTCGAATCAATTATCGAGCCGCCTATGCCCATCGTGATAGAGCCGATCTGTAAATACGACTTACCTCTCATGGTCGCGGCGGCGACGGCGGCTCTGCCGAAACGGAGCAGTTTTTCTTTCACGTCGTCGGGGATCGAAGCGTCGTCGGCGTCCTGCACGTTGCGGCCGTATATGCCGAACGCGGGCAGACCTTTCTGCGCGTGAGTCGCGAGAACGGAAGCAAGATATACGGCGCCCGGCCGCTCCGTGCCGTTGAAGCCCCATACGCCTTTTATCGTGTTCGGATCCATATCCATCGTCTCCGAGCCGTAGCACCAGCACGGAGTGACCGTAAGCGTTATATCGACTCCGGCTTTTCTGAATTTGTCGGCGCAGGCGGCGCTTTCCGCGACTCTGCCTATCGTCGTATCGGCTATTATTACCTTTACCGGCTCGCCGTTTGAATATCTTATATTCTCTTCAAACAGCTTTGCCGCCGCTTTCGCCATATTCATCGTCTGGTCTTCGAGGGATTCCCTGACCTTGAGCGCTCCTCTGCGCCCGTCTATCGTCGGTCTGATGCCTATGACCGGATAATCGCCCGTAAGTCTGCTTTTTGCCATACCGTATTACCTCACCGATAATTATTTTCGGTTTTATTTTATCATAACGGATGCGGTATGTCAACTCATTTTTCAGGGTTCGTAATAAAATTTTATTTCGTCGAAGTCCGGCACGAATAAGGTCGATACGGATATTGTGTCCGTACTGTCTTTTCCCGTCAGATTTTCCGCGTCGTATCTGAAAAAACCGCTTTTATCGTAAACGAGCCTGCCGCCGTTGAAAAACAGGAGCTTATATCCCGCGAATTCTCCGATCTTATCCTTCGTTTGCCTGACGTTGACGTAAAGATTGAAGTCGGTTTTGCTGCAGCTGACCATCTCCACGCCGCCGAATACGTATCCGTCTTCATCTTTCACCGCTTTCACGCCGACCGTTTCGCAGAACGTCATATCGGAATACTTGCCGTCGACTTCAAATCTTACATAACCGTATTCGTCCTTTCCGATGACGGCGTCGTTTTTGTCCTTTCCGACCGTGCTGCCGCCGGGGACGGTCGCTACGGCGGTCGCTTCAATTTCAACGTTTTGTTTTGCGCGTATCACCTGAACGACGACCGTGTTCAGATAACCGTCATACGTATACGTGCCGACAATATCGAAATAATCGTTATTATACATGCTTCCGCTGTGAGAGGACTGAAATCCCGCTTTTATTTTTATCTCTCCCGAGTATTTTTCGACTTTTTCCTCTGTTTCGGCGTTATCCGTCAGAAGGATCGTGTCGTAGACCGTTTTTTTGTTGGCAACGGCGTTTGTGACCTTTTCGTATCTGATGATCCACGATTCGAAGACCTTTTTAACGTTCTTTATCCGCACGGTAACTTCTTCGTTTTCTTTGACGCCCGGATCTTCTTCGGATACGAAATTGAGATGCTCGCCCGCCCATATATTGTAGCCGAAGGCGGAATCCGGACGAAGCTCATCCGCCTTGAATCTTACGATCCTGCCCTCGGTATTTTCGCCGGCGTTCAAAGCGGATTCAAACGCTTCGGCGTTTCCGTAGTTTATGCCGGCGCAGCCGCAGAAAGAAAGCATAAACGCAAATAAAACGGTCACCGCCGCGGCTTTTAACGCGTTTTTGTTTTTTTCGTTCATAATGATCTCCCTCTTGTTTTTTATTTGATTATACGTTTTTTACCGCGCTTTTACAAGGACATATTTTGTCCGCTTCTGAAAAAGATAACGGCGCGTATACCGCGCCGTTTCTTCGGTCATTCCGAAAAGAAATCCGTGACCGGTACGCCGAAAAATCCGGCGAGCTGTTCGAGCGCAGTCAGAGACGGGAAGTCTTTTATCCACCGTCTGACCGTCCGCGGGCTCGTACCGAACCTGTCGGCGAATTCTTCCTGTGTGAGCCCGTTTTCTTTCATCAGCTTTTTGAGCTTTGCTCCGACCTTCTGACCGAGCGTGAAATCAGACATTCGCTGTATCCTCCTTATCGGTATTCGGCGCGGGTCTTCCCCTCCGCCTGTGATAAGGTCTGTAATTTTCGCGAATCCGTACAAATAAAAAAGGGCTTTGAGCGCTTGATCTCAATACCCTTTTTCTTCGATTTGAAAACGCTTTCCCCGTGCTTTTTATTCGTCGTATCCGTCAAGAAACGAATACGTTTTTCCGCCCGTCTTATATCCGGGGAAAGTATCGAGGCAGACGGCGTGGATGCTTTTGAATATGCTTTTCTCTATCGTCGGATTTTTCTTTTTCAGTTCTTTTATGAGAAGCTTCGTTTCGAGCCGCTTCGATTCGCTCTCGTCCACAGCCGCCCTTTCGGTCAGTCTGCACGCGCAGCGAAGGAATTCGAGACCGTTGTAATCGCGCCACGCGATTATGTCTTCTTCGTGCACGCAGTACATCGGGCGTATCAGCTCCATACCGGGAAAGTTCGTACTGTGCAGCTTCGGCAGCATCGCCTGAAGCTGAGCGCCGTAAAACATCGCCATGACCGTCGTTTCGATCACGTCGCTGAAATGGTGGCCGAGCGCGATCTTATTGCAGCCGAGCTCTCTCGCCTTCGAGTACAGACAGCCGCGGCGCATCCTCGCGCAGAGGTAGCACGGAGTTCTGTCGGTCGAATCTGCGACGGCGAAAATATCCGATTCGAATACCGTAACCGGAATATCGAGAAGCTTTGCGTTATGCTCGATCTTTTTGCGGTTTTCTTCGCTGTAACCGGGATCCATAACGAGATAAACGAGCTCGAACGGTATCTCGCTGTATCTTTGAAGCATCTGCATGAGCTTCGCCATCAGCATCGAATCCTTGCCGCCGGACATACAGACGGCGATCTTATCGTTCGGTTTTATCAGTTCGTAATTTTTCACCGCGGTGACGAACGGGTTCCAGATGCCTTTTCTGAATTTTTTGCTGATGCTCCGCTCGACTTTTTGATGAAATTCAAGTTCTTTACTCATCTTTGTCTCCGTTCGCTTTTATCAGGTCTTTTATGACCTCGCCTGCGATTATAAGTCCGGCGACGGACGGTACGAACGCGACGCTGCCCGGCACGCGCCCGCCGCTTTCGTTTTTTACGGGCGGCTCTTTAGAATATACGACTTTCAGTTTTTCGACGCCGCGCTTCCGAAGTTCGTTTCGCATAACGCGCGCGAGCGGACAGACTGACGTTTTATAGATATCCGCGACCTCAAAAGCAGTCGGATCGAGCTTGTTTCCGGCGCCCATACTGCTTATTATCGGCGTGCCGGCTTTTTGCGCGTTTACGGTTAGAGCGATCTTACCGGTAACGGTATCAATCGCGTCGACTATATAATCGTATTTTGAAAAATCGAAAAGATCTTCCGTTTCGGGCAGATAAAAGATCTTATACGCGCCGACGGCGCAGTCCGGATTTATATCCTTTATGCGCTCGGCGCATACCTCGACCTTTGCTCTGCCGACGGTTTTTCCGGTCGCTATGATCTGCCGGTTGATATTCGACGTGCTGACGGTATCTGCGTCGATGACGTCGATATTGCCGACTCCGCTGCGCGCAAGCGCCTCGACGACGTAACCGCCCACGCCGCCGACGCCGAAGACCGCGACGCGGGAAGCGGCAAGCTTTTCAAGCGCTTCTTTACCGATAAGAAGTTCGGTGCGTTCAAATCTGTTTTCCATATCATTCCTCGCCGGACGGCGCCTCCAATACCGCGCCGCGGCCTACGGGCTTTCCGAATACCGGCACGTCGTTTTCGTCAAACGAGATTTTCTGTAAATACATAAATCTCGCGTCGACGCCGGCGTCCGGCGTCGCCATACCGTGATACGCCATCCACGTTTCGGTCCCGTCCGGAGATTCGAAGAACGAGCAGTGACCGGGGCCGTAAACTTTATTGGCTTTTGAGAAAACCGGCTCTCTGCTCTTTTCCCAGTTTTCAAGCTTCAGAAATTCTTCTTTCGAAGTATCCGGTCCTTTATAGGTAAGCATGCCGAGGCAGTAATACTGGCTCCAGCAGCCGCTCGCGGAATAAATGAGATATATCTTTCCGTTCCTTATAAGGAATTCCGGTCCTTCGTTTATCCTGCTGTCGTTTACTTCCGTCATGCCTCTTTTTTCCCAGGCGTAACGCGCGTACGAAAGCATTATGCGTTTATCGGATATATGCCACGGATTGTCCATTACGGCGAGCGTAAGCGACTGCCCTTTGTCCGTATACTCGGAAAACACCGTATATATCTCTCCGCTCTTTTCGTCGTACCATACGGTCTGATCGATCGCGAGCAGATCCGGATCGGTAAGAGCCTTGAAAGAATAATCGCCGAACGGATCGTCGCCGGCGGATTCAAGGCACATCATACGCATCGCGCCGAACTCGAATCCGTCGGTGGACGCTACGAAATAAACGTACCATCTGCCCGTAGTCGGCATGAAATGTATTTCGGGCGCCCAGCAGTTCCATCCGAGAGTCTTACCGTCGCATATCGGATCGCCGGTGTTTATGAGATCTTTATATTCGCCCTTCAGTATCACGTCTTCGGCGTTTTTATGTCTGTAAAGTCTGACTCTCGTGACTTCGGTACGCAGACAGTAGTAATATCCGTCGTTGTATATTATAAACGGATCGGGGGCGCTTTCGTTAGATCGCGGGTTCACAAACGTTCTTTTCATTTTCGGTTCCTCCGTTTCAAGGTTCGCCGTCTGAGGCGCGTCAGTCACGGCAGGCTCAGCTGACGTCTGATCTGAGTTTTCGGTTTTCTTTTCGGTCGGTGCGGCCGTGATATCGCTTATCACGGGCGATCCGGCGCACGATACGAGCGAAAGCGCCGAAGCGCACAGCACCGTAACGGCGATTATTATACTGACGGTCTTGTTCATTGCTTTTCTCCGGATTTTTCTTTTAATGCATTATAACACGTATCGCGTTTTTTGTCAATCAAAAATAAAAAAAGGCTGCCGCAAAATTAAGAATTTTACGGCAACGCCTTCTGGTGCGAATATCGATAACGGACTTGGTACAGTCAATTGGAAAATGTTACAGACTTTGCCCATACTGCAATTTCTTGAGAGACTTTTTCAAAATTTGATTTCAGTGTCGCAAATTGCACGATCCAAAATGCATCATTTGCTTTGTAAACATAGGTAGAATATCGATATGTGTTATTG
>CACYEW010000218.1 GCA_902773455.1 uncultured Ruminococcus sp. | reverse complement strand
GGCGCAGCCGTACATCACGTTCCGCTGTCAGCGGAACACATCGTTCGCCGAGTGTCCTTAAGAACACTCGGCGTTTCAGCCGGTTTTATCATAACGCGATCGCTTTTGCGGTCCGTACCGGACACGCCGTCTTATCCGGGCTTCAGAATACCTCCGCCGCTTTCCTTTCCGTCTCAAAAGCCTTTTTATACCGTTCGAAAAACGCGTTGAAGCCGTCGACGTCGGCTTTATCCGCGGAAACCGTTACCGAATTTGCGCCCGAAAAAACTCTGTTGTCAAGATAATCCGGCAGGCTTTCTCCGTCTTTTTTATTGAGCATATATGCGGCGAGAAGAGCCATACCGTAAGGACCGCCCTCGCCCGCCGTCCGCGTGACGGAAACGGGAACGTTGAAAGCCGCCGAGAGCATATACTGACCGACCGTCGGCGTTTTGAAAAATCCTCCGTGACCGTACAGCTTTTCGACCTTGACGTTTTCCTCTCCGGTAAGGATATCCATACCGAAGCGAAGCGTTGCGAGAGCCGAATAAAGATGCGTGCGCATAAAATTCGCGAGCGTGAATTCAGCGTTCGGCGCTCTCATGAACAAGGGTCTGCCCTCGTTGAGACCGGTCGCGCCCTCTCCCGACAGATAGTTATAGCTGAGCAGACCTCCGCAGTCGGGGTCGCCGTCGAGCGCTTTACGGAAAAGGCGTACGAACATCTCTCCCTTGTCTATATCCGCGCCGATCAGACTGCAGAATTCGTAAAACAGATTCACCCACGCGTTTATGTCGCCGGTGCAGGTGTTGCAGTGAGCCATCGCGACGGGCAGACCGTCCGGAGTGGTGATCATATCTATCTCTCTGTGAACTCCCGGCTGTTTGTCGGTCACCGCCATCACGAAGCCCGACGTGCCTAAGCTTACGTTGCCCGTATGTACGCGTATCGAATTCGTCGCGACCATACCGGTACCGGCGTCGCCCTCGCACGGCGCGACGGGTATGCCCGGGCGAAGAGTGCCGGTCGGATCGATGAATCTCGCGCCCTCTTCGGTGAGTATGCCTCCGACCTCGCCGGCGCAGAGCACCTTCGGGAATACGTCCCTGATATCGATACCCGTGAGATCTCTGAACTGTTTTACTCTTTTTTCGTCGTAATCGAGCTTATCGCTGTCTACCGGGAAAAGACCGCTCGCCTCGCCCGCGCCTATCGCGTAAACGCCCGTGAGCTTATTGTGTATGTAACCCGACAGCGGAGTGACGAACGCGACGTCTTTTACGTGCGGTTCTTTGTTCAGTATCGCCTGATACAGATGAGCGACGCTCCACCTTTGGGGGATGTTGAAGCCGAAAAGCTCCGTCAGCTTTTCCGCGGCTTTTTCCGTTATCGTGTTCCGCCAGGTGCGGAATTCGCAAAGCTGACGCCAATCCTTATCAAAAGGCAGATAGCCGTGCATCATAGCCGACACGCCTATCGCGCCGACGGTCGTCAGCCGAAGACCGTATTTTTCTTTTAAGTCGCGGCACAGATCCGCGTAGCAGGACCGGAAACCGGTATGGACCTCGTCGAGCGAATACGTCCATATACCGTTTACGAGGCTGTTTTCCCATTCGTATGAGCCGGATGCGACCGGGACGTGGTTTTCGTCGATGAGCACCGCCTTTATACGCGTGCTTCCGAGCTCTATGCCGAGAGACGTTTTTTTCAGATCTGTCATGCAAATATTCTCCGTTTGATAAATGCTGACGCGGAATTGTACGAAAAAAAGCAAACGCTTTTATTCGCGGTATCGCGTCTTTTTTGATTTTACAGTATTTATTTACGCTTGTCAAGACGTTTACGGCTGTTTGCGGCTCAATAAACGGTACGCCGGGCGTGTAAACATACCGTTTGACCGGGAAACAGAGCTATAAATAAAAGCAGCCGGAACGCGGAGAATATCAGCGTTCCGGACCGCCTGTTCGCCGTCAGTTGTCTTCGGCCTTTCCCGGACCGATCCAAAGAGGGATATCCTTGAGCTTGCTCCAGATGAAATTGCCCATGTTCAAGCCTCCGATATCGTTCAGATGGATGTTATCCGGCTGGTAGTCGTGATTTTTCACCCTCGCATAGCCGAACCCCGCTTCGCAGAACGCGTTTATCACCGGCACGCCGTTAAGATGAGCGACCTCTTCGATGATCTTCGCGAATTCGTAATTCGGTATCTTACGCAGCTCGTGAGGATCCTCCGGCTTATACGTATTGCTTCCGATCATTATTATCACGACTATCTGCGCCGCGGTGTTTTCCTGCAGAAAGCGCAGGCATTGATTGAGACAGCCGCAGAAGGAATTGCCGTCGGTATCGTAAATGCCGCCGACGTTCGGACCTTCGTTCGGCAGGACCTCGACCGTTATGAGATCGGCTTCCTTTTTGCCGTCGTCGGGATCGGTGACGGCGATCTTCATGCCGCCCCTGCCGTCGAAGCCGTCCGGCGTAAGACAGCTTGCCGGTATGCCCTTGTTCACGACTCTGAGTCCCGACAGTTTTTCCACTACGGGAACGTATTTTCCGTACTCCGTGCTCGTCATCGACGTGCCGTAAGCGTACCAGAGCCTGCCTTTCCAGTGATTGACGTTTTCCATCGCTTCTCCCTCCGTCAGATCATACTTTTATCTTTTCTTTCAGCGGTATGACGAATTCCGCGAAAGAAAGCCGCTTTATATTTGATGATATCACGCCGTCCTTTACCGTTACGAAGGCTTCCGTCTCCCTGATTTTACGGTCGTCGTCCGGCTTGTTCGTCGATATGAGGCTGTCGCCGTATAAAACGAAGCCTCCGTACGTTCCGTCCGGTACGCCGAATGCGGATACGTCGAGCTGAAGCGGCTCGTCTTTTTCGGATTTGTTCAGCTGATTGAGAACGAGCGCGCCGCCTTCTTCGTCTGCGGAAAGCTGGATATGTATATCGTCCGTCCGCTTCGTGTGATGATCTTCGATCACAAGCGTTCTGTAAGCCTTCGTGACCGCGAATCTGCGCAGTATCTCGCCGGACGGATTG